>JAPZAS010000015.1 GCA_027460525.1 Candidatus Methanoperedens sp. | reverse complement strand
TGTTATTAAGCGCAAATTTAAGCACCGCGGACGTGGCTGGGCCTCCACATGGCATAGTCGAGGTCCATTGGGACAATCCAACCATCACGCTCACTTACCTTGTGAACAATGCCACATACGCTAACCGGACAAATCCTGTGAACTACTCCCAAATCGGAAACGTTTATGTGAATATCACAAGCGATTTCTACGATGCATGGGCTGACTATATCAGAAGTGTGAGCTCGACAGGAATCGTTTCGGAAGATCCAAAAAACCATACAGTCGGTATGGCACTTACGGTTTATCCTTCCTATGAAGGAATAATGAATTCTTATATACCCACTACTATTGCATTCAGGGGGCTTGCTGGCAGCAACCCCACGCCGCTTAGTAATTTCAGCTTCAAACTTAAGCCTGCAGGGCATAATTTAGACTGGGATATTCGCGCAGGCTCTGATGACAGCAAGAAATTGATATTCTACTTAAAAGAATATGGTAATTCATTTATGCTGCAGATTGGTTATCAAGAAGCTGGACAAAGTGCACCTGTTGAGGCATGGCAAAATACATTAAATTTTACCGTGCAACCCGATGGATATGTTTATATAGACTTGTTGAACAAAAGTAATAACTTTACATATACGAAAAATGGAGTAGGCTCCACCTCTGGCCAAGGCTGTACTCCTAGTCAAATTGCAGGTGGTGGAAGCCAATTCAGTAATCCTGCTTTTTCATGGACAGATCGGGTAATCAATACAACATATCCCTATAACACGCAAAGTTTTTACAACGTAACCCAGCACTACATCCAGGAAATGGCGCAAAATGGTGACTTTTCTTTTTCCCAATGCTATCCAGTAGGTCAAAATATTTACCCCAGCTCCACCATGTACATCAACTACTACTCCCCGGGCGGGCTGGTCTACCTGCACATCACGGACAACAAGGCGGATGTGGGGATAAGCTAACCAATGTTCTAATTGTTATTTTAAAAAAGACCTGTAACAAGTATAAAAAAAATTATAGCGGCTCTGATAGCTCAGAGTCGAATTTTCCGCTATTAATGGCTGCGATTGCTTCTTTTGGCTTCAAGCCCTCAAAAGTCACACCCAGTGGAACACATGAACCCACGATTTCTTTAACTGCATTTTTCAAGGACTTTGCAAGGGTATCGGTCTTCTTCATGCGCGCAATCTTCACTGCCTGCTTCACGGTAATATTGCCCACTGTGTTGGTGTTCGGGGTTCCCGAGCCGGTCTCGATACCAAGCTCTTTCTTTATGAGTGCAGACGTCGGCGGGGTTCCAACCTGTACCGTGAATTGTTTCTTATCGTCCACGATAACCTTAACCGGAACCTGCATTCCGCTGAACGCTTTTGTCTGTTCATTGATCTTGTCTATGATTGCCTTTACATTCACGCCGAGCGGACCAAGCGACGGTCCCAGCGGCGGACCCGGGGTTGCTTGCCCGCCGGGAACTAATGCTTCTACAACGCTTACCATTTTTTAATTCTCCTATTATTATTTCTCTTCTTCCTCTCGTTTCAATATTCTAACATTATCACCGCGAACTGTAACAGGGATGGGTACCATCGCCTCAAACAGTTCAACTGTAATCTCTTCATGAGTTGTATCTATCCTTTTCACTCTTGCTTTTTCTCCCTTGAAAGGACCTGATATAAGTTCCACAATGCTTCCTTCGGTAATACCTGTAACTGTAAGTTTGGGTATCAGGAAATGCGCAATCTCAGCAAAACTGGACTGACCTTTCACAAGTGTCCTCGCATGAGGCACGTTCGCAATGACCTGGTCCACCACTTCCGGTCCTTCAGCCTCTATAAGAACATATCCCTTTAACTCATCGGGCGCCAGGATTGCATAGATTCCAAGCTTCTCCTTTTTAGCTACTTTCTCAATAAGATTCGCCACCGTTCTTTCCTGATTCGCCGTTGTCTTTACAACATAGATGGCTGCTTCATTCTGTGCTTCCTCGTTCATTTTAACCATCCCGGCACTACGGTTATTAACAGGTATATGATAAACCCGATCAATCCCACCAAGAGTATGCCAGCACCTGCTACTTTTGCTATTACAGTAAATTCTTCTCTCGTTGGTTTCCTTGTCAGCTTCAGCACCCTGAGATATTCGCTGAATCTCAGAGGAACATTACCAGGTGCTTCTTTATCTTCAAACACTATATTTCACATCCATGATTTTATTGATAGTAATGATTTATATAAAAGCTATCCTAAAATAATAGCAGTCTATAATTATGCTCAACATAAAAATAGTTTTCGATTTCAGGTTTCAAGTGTGCCTATAAAGTATCCCATAATATTTTAACCATCGCATGCCAATATAGCAATACCATTCTTTTCATGTCAGCAGACAAAATCATAATAAAAGGCGCCCGCGTCCACAACCTCAAGAACATAGACCTTGAGCTCCCGAGGAACAAGCTGATAGTGATAACAGGGCTTTCAGGGTCGGGGAAATCATCTCTTGCCTTCGACACATTGTATGCCGAAGGACAGCGCAGGTATGTCGAATCGCTGTCAGCCTACGCCAGGCAGTTCCTGGGGCAGATGGACAAACCTGATGTTGAATATATCGAAGGTTTATCGCCTGCCATCTCCATCGAGCAGAAATCCACGAGCAAGAACCCCCGTTCGACGGTAGGTACAGTCACGGAGATATACGATTACCTGCGCCTTCTGTATGCAAGGATAGGGAAGCAGCACTGCCCCAACTGCGGCAGTGAGATTGCGCCGCAGACAGTGGAGCAGATTGTAGGGAGGGTGATGGCACTTGCCGAGGGCACGAAAATACACATACTCGCTCCGCTCTCCAGACAGAGGAAAGGCGAATACAAGCAGATGTTCGAGGACCTTGCCAAATCAGGCTTTGCCCGTGTTCGTATTGACGGCAAAATGCATGAACTCTCAGAAGAAATAATCCTTAACAAGCAGCAGAAGCACGATATTGACGTTGTGGTGGACAGGCTGGCAATAAAAGCCGGGATAGGGGAACGACTTTCCGATTCTGTGGCTACAGCCCTGAAAGAGGGAAACGGCATTGTGGTAGTGGATGTCATCGGAGGCAAGGAGCTTCTCTTCAGCGAGCATGCCGCATGCGCGAAATGCGGGATCAGTTTTGAGCCGCTTGAACCCAATATGTTCTCCTTCAACAGCCCGAGAGGCGCATGTCCCTCGTGCCAGGGGCTTGGAAACACGATGGAGTTTGACCCTGACCTCATAATACCCGATAAAAGTAAATCCATAAGCCAGGGAGCCATCGAACCGTGGGGCGACTATGGATATTACCGCCAGATGCTTGCGTCCGTTGCAAAACATTACGGCTTCTCACTCGATACGCCGTTCTCGGAATTGAAACCTGAGCATGTGCGCGTGATACTGCACGGGGGAAGCGAGCAGATTCTCTTCAGGTACGTGCCGCGCGACCGCGACGGGCTCTGGGAACACTGGAGCAGTTTTGAAGGGGTAATAGCCCATCTGGCAAGAAAATACAGGGAATCCCAGTCCGAAGAGGCACGGGAGAATATCCAGCAATACATGAGCATCAAACCCTGTACCGTGTGCAATGGAGAGCGGCTCAAACCCTCCAGCCTCGCGGTCACGATTGCGGATAAATCCATCATTGCCACAACCCGTTTGTCCGTGAAAAAAGCACTGGAGTTTCTTGATACCATCAAGTTCAGTCAAAAAGAGGCAATAATCTCAAAGCCCATTATGAAGGAGCTTCGTGCAAGACTTGGATTCCTTATGGATGTCGGTCTTAATTACCTCACGCTTGACAGGGCGGCTGGCACCCTCTCAGGCGGCGAAAGCCAGAGAATACGGCTTGCCACGCAGATAGGCTCAAGCCTTGTCGGTGTGCTTTACATTCTGGACGAACCCAGCATCGGTCTCCATCAGCGGGATAACGGAAGGCTGATACATATGCTAACGCAGCTTCGCGACCTCGGGAACACGGTAATAGTAGTGGAGCACGACGAGGAGATGATAAGGAGCGCAGATTTTATCGTGGATATGGGACCGGGAGCGGGAGTGCACGGCGGGGAAGTCGTGGTGACGGGAAGCCAGGAAGATGTGATCGGATGCGAAAATTCACTTACAGGGAAGTATCTCAGCCATGAGAAGGTGATAACTATACCGGCGAAGAGAAGAAGACCGAATGGTAAAATAACCATCGTGGGGGCGGGCGAGAATAACCTCAAGCAGATAGACGTCACCATACCTCTTGGTGTGATGACCGCAGTCACGGGTGTATCAGGCTCGGGCAAGAGCACGCTTGTGAACGACATTCTTTACAGGGCGCTGGCGCAGAAATTCTACCATGCAAAAGAAAAGCCAGGGAAGCACAGGGGTATCATAGGGCTGGAAAATATAGATAAAGTTATAATAATAGACCAGTCCCCGATCGGCAGGACGCCGCGTTCAAACCCTGCCACGTACACCGGTATATTCACTCCGGTACGGGATTTATTTGCCAAACTTCCTTCATCAAAGGCGCGGGGTTATCTACCCGGGAGGTTCAGTTTCAATGTCAAGGGTGGTAGATGCGAAGCATGCGGCGGGGACGGGATCATCACCATCGAGATGCATTTCCTTCCCGATGTTTATGTGCCGTGCGAGGTTTGCCACGGGAACCGTTTCAACAGCGAGACGCTTGAAATAACATACAAAGGCAAGAATATAGCGCAGGTGCTGGACATGACGGTTGAGGAAACACTTGCGTTTTTCGAGAATATTCCCAAAATAAAACGCCAGCTTGCGACCCTTTTTGACGTGGGGCTCGGGTATATCAGGCTGGGGCAGGCTGCAACCACTCTTTCAGGAGGAGAGGCGCAGCGGGTCAAGCTTTCCACAGAGCTCAGTAAAAGAAGTACGGGAAGGACGCTCTACATACTGGATGAGCCAACGACAGGACTGCATTTCGCAGACATACAGAAGCTGCTGGACATGCTCTCGCGGCTCGTGGACGCAGGGAACAGCGTGGTGGTGATTGAGCACAATCTTGATGTGATAAAAGTGGCTGACCACATAATAGACCTCGGTCCTGAAGGCGGGGATAACGGCGGGAGGATTATTGCGGAAGGGACGCCTGAAAAGGTGGCGAGGATAGAGGGGTCTTATACGGGTAATTATCTGAGGAAAGTGCTGGATGGATATAGAAGTGTATAGTTCTGGACGACATAACGCATTCTTTGCGAGACGGACTCTTGCCGAGTTCACGAAGATTCTCAGGGATGCGGCGAAGCATGGCGATGAGCGGTTCCTGGATACGGTGGCTGAGTTATTTAAGTTGAACGGCGAGAAGAGAAAAGAAGAAAGTCTCGGAAGCTCTTTCTTTTAAAGTTTTTCCAATCCAAATAATCACTAAGACCATCTAAATCTGGAAATAAAGAAAAGGAATTTATTCCCAATCTGTCTAAACTAATTAAAATATCATCCCTTAAAGATTCTGGAATTATAAACTTAGTTAGCCTTTTATAATATATTCTATTTTCATTTAATGGCACAAACTTTTTCTTTTTTTCAACAAATTTGTGAACTGTAAACCAACCGTTTTGCGCAGTAATTCTTTTAGTAATATGATTGGGTTTAAAAACTATTGTTCGTGGTTGATTATATGGAAATCCATTATTTGCATTCCCCAATTCATTTTCTTTAACAATAAAAGACCAAACATATCTATTTGAATAATTCCTATTTTCTTTTGCGAATGCAAACCATAAAGCAGCTAATGGATATTCCGTCCAATCTAATAATCTTGTTGGTAACCTGTGATGCTGCGCTAGAGCGAGCAAATCCCAATCATTATCCTTTAAATTGATATCCAGATGTGGATAGGCGAGTCTTTGAAATTCTGTAATGATTTTTTCTTCTTTTTTTAAAATATCGGATGACAAATACGTATCTCGACCAATTTTAGGTAAAAGACCCCAATCTTCTTCTTGTCCTCTGTATAAGACTAATGAGCCTTTTCCTTCCAAATCCAACTTTAAATCCAGCGCGCCAATTTTTTGAATGTAATCGACACACGATGTAATTTCTATTTCTTTTATATTATAATTTTTCATAATATCTTTTGTGGAAAAAAATTCCTTCAATAGATATATCGGTCATTCTTTCGAGCAACATCAGTTTTACCACTTCTCCCTATGCCAACTATCTTTGATAATTCCTTTTTCTGAGAGTTCAGCAGCGCTGCCTCTTCCTCTGGTATAAGTATTAGATGCACGTGTTTATGCTCTGGAAGATTAACTTTTTGAAGTGGTTTGAACTTGCCATCCTCGTAAACAGCAGGTATTGCTTCGGACATACTATAAAGATGAACCTATCTTTAAATAAAGATTATTACGTATAGCATTGCACATCAATCCCTTATTGTGCTATATATCAGTGAAGGTATGATCAAAACCATCGAAGACGCAAAAAAACTGCCAAGCCAACCCGGCGTTTACCTTATGAAAGACAGGGAAAACAAGGTAATATACGTCGGAAAAGCCGCCTCGCTGCGCGACCGTGTTAGTCAGTATTTCAGGGAGCAGGAGTCGCCCAAAAACCGCATGCTTGTGAGGAATTTAGAGGATTTCGAATATATCGTGACCGAGAACGAGGTCGAGGCACTGGTACTGGAATCGAACCTCATAAAAGAACACAGACCGCGCTATAATGTTCGCCTGCGCGATGATAAGGCGTATCCGTATATCAAGATCACCAACGAAGAGTATCCCCGCATCTGCATCGCCCGAAGGCGGGAGCAGGATGGGGCGCAGTATTTCGGACCCTACCCAAGTTCAAAGGCAGTGAGGAAACTGATACGAATGGCTTCAGGTTTCGGCATCAGGCGCTGTCGGAAAAAGCTCCCATGCCCGCCGTGTCTTAACTATTACATAAAACAATGCGCTGCTCCCTGTCTCGGAGAGGTGACGAAAGAGGAGTATCTTGATATTATAAAAAACGTCGCCTACTTCCTCAAAGGAAAGCGCAGCCAGCTAATCCATGATATGAAAGAAGAGATGGACAGATTGTCACAGATGCAGGACTACGAGGCAGCTGCCCGCATCCGCGACCAGATCAATGCATTGCAGGAACTTTCTGAAAAGCAGCGCGTGAGCGGTCCGGGTCAAAAAGCGCAGGATGTAATTGCGTATGCAGTGTCGGATAACACCGGATGCCTGCAGCTTTTCCACATAAGCGAAGGAAAACTTAAAGGACGGGACACGTTTTCTCTGAACACGGCTGGCTCAGATGAAGCAGAAGTGGTGTCGAGCTTTATCAAGCAGTACTATCAGGATACTGCTCCCCCTGAAGAAATTATAATCCCGAGCGAAATAAAGGATGAATCCATTTTGCGCTGGCTCTCTGAAAAGGGTTCAAAGCTTAAAACTCCAAAGAACAAAGTCGAAAGAGGGCTCATGAACCTTGCCCGGGAAAATGCCAGGATGCTCCTTAACCAGACAATGCTTGCTGAAAGCCAAGGCAAAAATGAGGCGCTTTTGGGTCTGCAAAAAGCCCTTGCCCTGCCTGTTCCTCCCTCCATAATCGAAGCTTTTGATATCTCAAACATCGGGGGCACGGATGCAACAGGTTCGCTTGTGGTATTCAATAACGGAGAGCCTGATAAGAAAAATTACAGGCGCTTTAAGATAAAGACAGTACAGGGGGCGGATGATTTTGCCATGATGGAGGAAGTGGTGGCACGAGCTTATTCCCGCCGCAAGGAGGAAGGGAAAAAATTGCCAGACCTGATATTGATCGACGGAGGGAAGGGACAGTTAAATTCTGCCATGTCTGCGCTTTCCAAACTCGGGATGGAGCTGAATGCAGCAGCACTTGCAAAAGAGTTTGAATATATTTTCATCCCTGAAAGGGAAGCTCCCATAATTCTGCCAAAGGATTCGCCTGCCCTTCAGCTACTGCAAAGAATCAGGGACGAAGCGCACAGGTTCGCACTCGGATATCACAGGAAACTGCGGGGAAAGAAGCTCAGGGAATCGGAGCTTGACGGGATAGCGGGGATTGGGGAGAAGAAGAAACGGGCGCTTCTTCGGTATTTCGGGTCGGTTGAGGAATTGAAAAAGGCTCAGGTTTCCGATATCGAAAAAGTACCGGGTATTAAGAGAAGGGATGCTGAGGCAGTGTACGGGTTTTTCCATAAAACATAAAAAACTATATACCTCAAACAACATCTTAGCGCAGAAGGGCCCGTGGTCTAGTCGGCTATGACGTCGCTCTTACACAGCGGAGATCCGGAGTTCGAATCTCCGCGGGCCCATTAACGCTTGTTTTTCCATTTACCAGAACTAACCACTAACAACCCTGTACAACGTATCGCGCTGCCGCGACACACGGTTTATTCCGTTAATCAAAAATTCAAACTCCTGCGGCGCCATGTACTCGCCGCTCGTCCCCCCGGCGCTCTTTGAGATTTTTTCTTCCATCAGTGTTCCTCCAAGGTCGTTTGCGCCGCAATCGAGGGCGGATTGCGCCAGTTTTTTACCGAGTTTCACCCAGCTTGCCTGGATATTCATGATATAGGGGTAAAGAAGCACCCTTGCAAGCGCATGCAATTTCAAATCCTCAATCCCGCGGGAAACTTTTATTCCCACCCCCAGCCTGTTGTTATTAGCCATGAAGGGGAGAGGGACAAATTCCGTAAACCCGCCTGTTTTCTTCTGCAGTTCCCGTATTATAAGCAGATGCTCAATCCTTTCCTGCAGGGTCTCGATATGTCCATACATGATTGTGGCTGTGGTTGGAATACCTAACCTGTGGGCGGTCTTGATAACACTCATCCATTCATGCGCGGTAAGCTTATCAGGGCAGATCTCTTCCCTTACCCTGTCCACGAGTATCTCAGCCGCCGTTCCAGGCATCGAGCCAAGACCCGATTTTTTAAGGCAGGATAAAGTCTCTTTCAAACTCATATTGCTGTTCCGCGCAGCATGAAATACTTCCATGGGGGAAAAGGCATGCAGATGTATTTCTGGAAATTCTTCCTTGATGCACTCAAGGATCTCGCAGTAGTTGAAAACATCCCAGTCCGGAAGAAGCCCCCCCTGGATGCATATCTCCGTGGCATTAATATCAGCTGCAGCTTTTGTTTTTTCAAGAATCTCCGGGAGGGACATGATATATCCGTCATCCCTTCTGAATGCGCAGAATTTGCATGTCCCGGTGCACCTGTTCGTAAAATTGATGTTCCTGTTAATCACATACGTGACCGTGTCACCGACCGCTTTTTTGCGAAGTTTATCTGCAAGGGAGAAAAGAAAAGAAGGTTTATCATAGAGGGTGAGTGCATCATCCAGCGTGCACTCTCCTGCTTCGGCTCGGATGTGCAAATCATCGCGGATGCTGCGCAATTCCTGGATGCTCTGTAATTTCTGTATAGTACCACCAGAATTTTGCAGTCTTTACGCGTTACTCATTTATATGTTTTCCGAAAACCTTCTGCATCAGAAAGTTCCCGGATGAGAGATGAAATCTCTTCACTGTACCACCTTTTTTTCACGTATTGCGGATATATGGGCAACCGCTCCCGCAGGGGGAGATCCACCATGGATTGAAGTTCTGAAACATTCGGCCATGGGGATTCAGGATTGATATAATCGATGGTGTCTGGCGATATGCCTCCGAGGTCAGAGGCGCCGCACCTCACCAGTTCTCCCGGGGGAATAAGGTTGGGTGAAACCTGTATTGCCACATCGTCAGGAAGTATCTCTCTTGCCATGGAGACCGTCTTTTTCATCTCCTCTAATCCAGGGGCTTGCCGCAAAGCCATTCTGGTTCCGGGTTTGGGGACAAAATTCTGGAGTATTACTTCCTGGATGTGCCCGAACCTTGCGTGGAGTTTCTTTATCGTATGAATCGAGTTCACCCTGTCTTCCCATGTTTCCCCAATTCCCACAAGTATGCCTGTGGTAAAGGGGATGCCGAGTTCGCCTGCTATCTCAATAGTTCTTATACGCATTGAGGGAATCTTGCCTTTGCAGCCTTCATGCCCCTTGATAATTCCCGCGGTCTCAAGCATGAGCCCCATGCTTGCATTGTATGGTTTCAATTTTTCAAACTCTGAGCTTTCAAGCAAGCCCGGGTTGCTGTGGGGCAAAAGCCCGAGGCGTATCGAAAGCCTGCACATTTCTGCAAGATAATCAATAATGGTACCATATCCAAGCCTGGAAAGCCATGCCTTGAAGCCCCGAACTTCTTCCGGCTTCTCGCCAAACGTGAAAAGCGCCTCGGAGCAGCCAGAACGTGCGCCTTTCGTAAGTATGTCCTTTACCTGCGAAGGTGAAAGAAGCTTAGCCTCGGGGTGCCCGATTTCCCGCCTGAAACCGCAGTAAGCGCAATTATTCCTGCAGATATTGGTGAGCGGGATGAAGACATTGCGTGAGAACGTGACGAATTGGGGCATGGACAGTAATTGAATTAAATGGTACATAATATTGCCGAATAAAATACTCACCACGATACGCAGAGACACCGAACCTCCAAGAAATCTTCATGCCTCAGTGCCTCTGTGGTTTCAGAAGAATAGAATGAAATGCGTTAGTTTAAAGTAACCCGAAGGATATTTAACGTGACCCCACGCTTGGGTAACCAAGCTGCCAAGGGTGCAGGTGCAATATGCGAGAGTATCCAAGCGGCCAAAGGAGTTGGACTTAAGATCCAATCGCGAAGGCGTCCGTGGGTTCAAATCCCATCTCTCGCATCTAATTCTAGGTTAAATTCGTTCTTTTTTCAGGATTACTTTCACTTTGCTTTCTGAGGGTTTAAGGAATAGAAACGGAGAGTGAAGTAAGGATGTTGTACAACCATGAAAGAAATCTCAAAGCAACTGAAGAGAGAATAAGAAATTCAAGCATCAGCGAAGCAAACAAACAGCATATTTTTGATTTTGAGAGCTATTGCTTTGCAGAAGGTCTGAAGATAGCCAGAGTACTGAAGCATCTGATCGAACTTGAAGTGCTGGCTGAAATGATAGGACAAGATTTCAAAAGCATCTCTAAGCAGGACATGATGATGCTGGTAGGGTGTATTGAGCGCATGGAAAGGGAAGAAAGAACAAAACAGGACTACAAGAGCCTGATCAGAAAATTCTTCAGATGGCTTGAAAGAGGCAAGAGAGCACTCGAGTATCTGCAAAATGAACACTCACGATGTAAGATTGTTTTGAACATGAAGAAAACACTGCTTCACTTTAAGAACCAATATACAAAACACAAGTCTTATTTGTTTTACTGACATTAACTTAATGGAGGCGAGAAGGGGGCGAATATGAATCTTTTCTCTCAGTGCAAATTGGGCGATCTCAATCTTTCCAACCGAATCATTATGGCGCCGATGACCCGTTGTCGTGCGCTCTCTGGCAATGTTCCTAATCCATTGGCCGTCACCTATTACGGGCAAAGAGCCTCGGCAGGTTCAATCATCACTGAAGGGTCGCAGGTGAGCCCTCAGGGAGTCGGTTATGTCCGTACCCCGGGAATTCACTCACCTTTACAGGTTGCAGGTTGGAAGAAAGTAACCGAGGCCGTTCATAAGGCAGACGGAAAAATTTTCATCCAACTCTGGCATGTGGGACGCGTGTCGCATCCTGATTTCCTTGGAGGTGAATTACCTGTCGCACCTTCTGCCCTTCCCTTCGATGGCGAAGTTCATACAGTGGGGGGCAAAAAGAAATTTGTGACTCCAAGAGCTCTTGAATTAAATGAGATACCTGACCTTATTGAGCAATTTCGAAAAGGTGCCCAGAATGCAAAGGCGGCTGGCTTCGATGGTGTGGAGATCCACGGTGCCAATGGATATCTGCTGGACCAGTTCCTGAGAGATGGTTCAAACACACGAACAGACAAGTACGGCGGAAGTTTCCAGAATCGCGCACGCCTTCCGCTCGAAGTCACAGAAGCGGTCGTCAGTGTTTGGGGTGCGGATAGAGTCGGATACAGAATTTCTCCGCACTTTTCGAACTATTCAATGTCTGATACGAATCCGCGTCAAATCTTTTCATATTTTGCAAAGGAACTGAACAATATCGGGCTCGGGTATCTTCACATGGTGGAACCAGTCGGAGGCAGGATGGGGGCAACGCCACCAGATGTGCGATTGGCTCCAATCATTCGTGACATATTCAAAGGCACGCTCATTTTAAATGGCGGCTACGATGCCCGCAGCGGAAACGAAGCAATTGAAAAAGGCGATGCAGACCTGATCTCTTTCGGAGTTTTGTTCTTGGCTAATCCAGATCTGCCTGTGCGTTTCAGGAAAAATGCTCCACTTAATTCCGCGGATGTTGCGACCTTTTACGTGGGCGAGGAGAAGGGTTACATCGACTACCCGAAACTGTGATATTAAATAAAGTAATTGGACTTTGAAATGGTCTGGAGAGCATGCAGATCTATGCAGTGTCAAATAGCACGGCTTTTAATCTGGAAGGAATATACAAACAGACAATTTTCCGTGGAATGGTGCAAGTTTCCATGGTGTGGTGGCTAAAGAGGTGAGAGGAATGAAAGAAGATGCAGTGAAGAAAGAGCCTTCAAAAATAAGAAGTATAATTATCTATGCCGCGTTTATTATCATCGGCATATCCGCATACTGGATTACCAGACCTCCGCTTCTGTCCCTATATCCGGACCCGCCGTCTTTAAATTTTGATCTCACCAGTGGAATGGACTCTGGATATCAAACATTATCGGTATCAAATTCCGGTGGTGGGCACCTGAGCTGGAGCGTAAGCACTGATGAGCCGTCGTGGATAAGGATATACCCGGAAAAGGGTACTGATTCCGGCACAGTTTCTCTTTACATCAATACTGCCAACCTGAATCCTGGGAAATATAAAGGAACTATTACCGTAACCTCAAATGGCGGGGTAAAGACTGGAAATGTATATATATATTTGGCAACCGCACCAGCTCAAACAGTTGAGGGAACAGGTACTGAGGCAAGAGAAACTCTGTCTGTCGGTGAGACCTGGAATATTGGTGATGGCTGGTCGGTCCAAGCTAATGCCATAGACGCCAAAGCAACCCCAAAACAGATATGGCTTACTCTTTATAGAAATGAAACTGAATTAGATGACAGGATTTTGTCCGAGGGTGAGACCTATAATTACAACAATATCTTCAGTGTGAAAATAGCTTCCATTTATGCTGGAGCAGTTACTGATATGGCAACTCTTTCAGACGTAATCTATCACAAAGGTCAATGAGACAGGTGTTAATATTAAAATAAAAAATGATTAACAAATCATGTAGGGGTTGATGAGCTGACCCTTGCTTATTTCCCCCAGGGCTTGCAGCACCCTCGCACAATTAAATTTCTGGCTTCGCCGCAAATTGCGCTCCCCGCGCTTTCTTTAAGCACCCATTTGGGAGAAATCACAGTCGAGTCACTTCCTTTTAGACCTTGACTGGTCACAGGACAATTACGTCCGGGAAACTTGGAAATTTAATAACCTTTCCAATATGCCTCTTCTGCCGATTCCTCGCTAGCTCATCATAGTGTGCCCCATATCATATTCAATTCATGATATGGTAAATGATTATTTCCTTTTATTAATGTAAATAGGTTTTGATAACAAAACTGATAATAAATATAATGTGACCTGTCCAATGCATAGTTGATTAAAGGCTTTAATTCGATGGAAGCGTGTTCTGGCTGCCTGGAAATTATCTCTTCAACATGGACAATCTGGTTCTCGTAGCTTCGGGAAGATTTGATGCTGTGAAGCAAGCCCGCTATGGACATTTTTTTTACTCTCCTTCGAACTATATCACTTCAAAAATATTAATCTCCCGGCGCCGATATGTTCCCGAAACAACCCCCCTATCACAACTCCCTTTAAACGCCCTGTCCAGCACAGCCGGCAGCAGCGCATCCAGTTCGGCGCCCGTCTCTGCCTGGAGGCGCGCGGTTCTTTTCCAGTCGCCCCAGTTGCAGGGTGAGCTCGCCCGCTCCGGTAAGACCTGTGCATGAGAACTTCTTGATAGTTTGCCTCATATACGTCTTCACGGGAGCGGGTTGAAAAGAAAATGGTAGAGTGTTTCCAGAAAGGTCTGCTGAACAGCACCTTAGACAACCCCGCGCACCTGTTCGCGTATTCATTGCATTTTGGCATCTCTTGGCATGTGGAAAGGCATATTATCTCGCAAATATATTGAATAACCTGAATGAGAAGAGAAGTAAAAGAGCGTACCATTCTTGATACGTTTGCCGAAGATTTTGTTGAGGTAGTAGAAAATCATGCAAAATATGTCATTGTTTCAGGGTTCGTAGCTATTGCACATGGAAGAAGCAGGGGAACTGAAGATGTGGACATAATCATTGAAAGGATCAAAAAAGATGCGTTCATAAAAATGCATAATGATCTTATGCAGGCAGGTTTTGAATGCATACAGTCGGAACATCCGGAAATAATTTATGATGACTATTTAAAAGATAAGACCAGCGTGCGATATGTCAGGAAAGGACATTTTATCCCTGAAATGGAATTGAAACTGGCAAAAGACGAACTGGATGATTATCAAATCCGGACAAGGAAAAAACTGCCTCTTACAGGGTTGGAGCTATATTTTTCAAGTATTGAAATGAATATCGCTTTCAAGGAAGAACTGCTAAGATCAGAAAAAGACATGGATGATGCAAAGCATTTGCGGATCATCTATTCGGATGTCCTTGATGAAAATGAGATCAAAAAGATAAAAGCGGATATCCGCAGGTTGCGCTTATCATGAGAGACATGACTCATACCGAGCATATCGAGCGATGGGCTAAATTTGTAAAAGCACATCCCCGCTCAATCTGGATCAGGGAGGTCGGACCTCTGATAGACGCGCAGATAATCATGGCAAATACTTTCTATGAGCGCCTTGCTGAAGTTGAAGGTGGAATTGAGAAAATAAGAATGCTAAGAAAGTTAGAAAAAATAGCTTGAACAATACTCTGCTTGAGAAAATAGGACAAGTCACAAACCCCGTACGACGTACGAGGCCTGTATATACCATTTTTGCGTTGATACTCTATTTCCACCATATATAGAATGAGCTAAGATACCGCTCTATCGATATTCAAACGCTCTCTGCCAAGCTTAATCCGTATCTTTTCCCCCCAAGCAGCAATATATCATTCATACTCCTGCCCGTATACGCCTTAAAAGACAGCATACCCAATACCTAAAAAAAATACAGCCTTATAGACCTGAAAACAGGGCAGCGGCAGCCTCCTCAGCGATTGAGCGGCGCCATCACCTGCTGGAGAGGATGACGGTATTGAAATCGCAGATTTAATAATCTGCATGTTACGGAGTGTTGCATTGTCATTCTGGCAGTAGCTTTAGCATCAACGTTGTTACACAAAAGTTCATATCCTGAAAATCAAATTATTCATGACTTTAAATTGTCAGGAGGAAGCAGATGCCAAATAAGGAGAAAAAGAAACCCATTAAACCAAAGCCAATACCTAAGAAATGATGGTCGGAGGAGAGACGAGCGTAAAATCGCCATGATAGAGACTGCACCATACATGATTTTAATAAGGTTTTTAGTATCGTGATCGCATAGTGTATGCAGGTGTGGTATGACTAAGTCCAGACGACTCGAGGAAATGCGTAAAGCATTCGCCCGGCGTGATGTTAAGGCATCAGCATTGGCGCATGCTCCTGAGCGTATCGCCCAGGCAGCCAAAGAGCAGCATGGCGGGGCGAGCGACGTTTATATTGGTAACATGGTCTATGGCGGGCTGGACGGCATCCTTACTACCTTTGCAGTAGTCAGCGGCGTGGCTGGTGCCAAACTGGGCATCAGTATCGTTCTTATCCTGGGCATGGCCAATTTGCTGGCAGACGGTTTTGCAATGGCCATAGGAGCGTACCTTTCTTCCAAGAGCGAAAAGGAGTATTACCAGCGGGAGTGGCAGCGAGAAGCCTGGGAGGTTGAACATTTCCCGGAAGGCGAACGGGCTGAACTCTACGAGGTTTATCGAAGCCACAGTTATTCGGAGGATGATGCACGCCGCCTCGTTGATATCCAGGCCCGCGACCCGGAGAGGTGGGTTAAAGCGATGATGATCAACGAACTCGGGATGCTGCAAGACGAACGAAAGCCGTTATTCAGTGCACTGGCCACGCTGGTGTCTTTCATCCTGGCTGGATTCATGCCGCTTATCGTCTACGTGCTGGGACTGTTCTACCCGATTTCTTCGACCGAAGCCTTCACAGTATCCGTTATATTATCGGCATTGACAATCTTTGGGCTGGGGGTTGCGAAAGTAACTGTTACCAAGTTAAATCCCCTAAGAAGCGGGCTCGAGATGCTATTGGTTGGTGGACTGGCAGCGAGCGTAGCCTACCTGGTTGGCGCGTTGTTGAGGAGCATTGTTGGTTAGGATTAATGTCAGTGGACATTAACATTAGGTTTTTCCCGGACAATGGTTTTTATCTGGTTATCCAGATTGTGTATTAAAAGCATTTCACTATATCTCAGACATCTTCGTTTTTGTTGAAGAGCCAGCCACTTAAAAGGACTTTCCTTTCAACGTCTATACCAACAGATATTAACCCTGAAACACATAATATAAATTGAGGAGTTAGCAATGCCAACAATTGTTCATTTTGACCTGCCTGTAGATGATCTGGAAAGAGCGAAGAAATTCTACAAAAAGCTGTTTGATTGGAAATTCAATCAGGTACCGATGGCAATAGCCTTCTACCTTATCGAGACAAAAGATTTGAATGGGAACCAAGCAGTAGGTGGCGGGACGGGAAAAAGAAGATTGCCTGCACAGAATATCATGAACTACATCGGTGTACCCTCTGTTGAAGAATACATTACAAAGGTAAAGAAGCTGGGTGGTAATATCATCACGCCCAAAACAGCAGCGCCTGGCTGGGGTTATCTTGCGATATGTGTTGATACCGAAAATAATTTATTCGGACTCTGGCAGGAAGATAAAAACGCTAAATGAAATTAATATCAGGAGATTGGAAAATGGAATTCATTATACCGAGATCATTGAAATTAGAGCATGAAGAGCTTCATGCCGAACTCGCAAAGGCAACCCAGGTCGGCGGAAAGATTGGAGATTCTGCAAAAGCTGTTGCGAAGATCTTGCATCCACATTTTATAAAAGAAGAAGAATATGCAATGCCACCGCTTGGATTATTATCTTCTTTGGCGGAAGGGAAAATCTCGACTGAAATGAAAGATGTCCTCACGATGACAAACAGATTGAAAGCTGAACTTCCGGAGATGCTCAATGAGCACAAAGCGATAGTCTCTGCTCTTAAGAATCTCATCGATGCGGCAAAGAAGGAGAAGAAAATGGAATATGGACAATTTGCTGATAAATTGATCCTGCACGCAAGGACCGAAGAAGAAGTCCTTTATCCAGCATCAATATTGGTGGGAGAATATCTGAAACGTATCCTGTGAAAGCAGTCTTGAAGTAGGGGAAAAAGCATGATATGAACTGGAAGGAATTGATTTTTAAAACCTGACTTTATTTTTTCCCCACAGTTGCAATATATATTACAAATTGTTCCACTCCATCAAGCTCAAGCAGATCGTTCATATAATCATCTGAAAAAGCTGCAATGGCGCATACACCGCAATCTAAAGAGCCTGCACTTAGATACAGATTCTGGCAGGCATGTCCTGCGTCAAGGTGAAGATACCTGTATCCTCTTTCTCCATACCGCCATTTCATTCTATACGCATCTGCTATCCAGATAAAAGTCACAGCACTTTTCCTGATAAAATCCTGTCCTAAACAGCCTTCAGTCACCCTGTCAGCTATGTCTGGATCCGTATTTATTTCCACCAGTTTGTGATCAATAGCTAAAAATCTGTAAATGCCTTCTGGAACATCCCTGACATTATTGATAAGCAGATATGTTTCAAGAGCATGTCTTGCACCTGCAGAAGGCACATTCCTGAAAGTTGCTCCAGGTGTAACCTGAACCACTCCCTGTGTAACCCATAGTAAATATGACAGTTCTTCAATTGTTAATGGTTGCTGTGAATACTTGCGTATACTTCTTCGACCTTCAATTGCCTGCCTCAGGTCAATGCTTCTTATTTTGATATTTTCATGCCCGGGAAGATCAATAACCGGTCTTGACGCAATATATTCCATCTCTAATGGAGGCTGGGGTAAGTTACTGGATTGGTCAGACCTGTCAAGATACTGGAACTTTGTTTTTTCCATAAATTCTTTTCCAATGGAACTCATTAATTCATCTCCCTTTTCTTATAGTGTAACTAAATATAATCTAAATAATATTGCCTTTAATATTTTCGATTTCTTTCACGCCATCACTTTTGATCTGTATTTCATTTTTGCTTTTCACTCCAAGACCAAGTTCAACCGCTCTTTTTATCTGAGGCTGCTCCCATACCGATCTATTCTGTATTTTATGGATCGTACCAAGTGTCTTTAAAAGTGCCAGACCCACCACATCATTCGCGATCACATCACTTGTAGCCATGACAATGCCAGGTTCCCGCAAAGTCCCGACATTGGGTCCATCTGTCACAAAACATTTCGTAGCATCTGATATGTAAAAATCGGGTTTATGTACAAGATTTGATTCTGCGATCATATTACCGAAGAGTTCATCGTTGTTCTGTCCGTGAGGAAGCTGTCTCCTGTCAAGATCCGAGGTAATGCTGATCTGGGATTTTAACCCAATAGTAAACAATGCAGTCCAGTGCGTTTTTACGATGGGAAGCGCAATAATATAATCGATAGTATCAAGGATCACAGGAACTGAAAAACCGTGAGGCCATGATTTTGCGTCAGGATGCCGCACCTTCTTCCACTCTACATCGTCAAAAGACAATATCTCATCCACCCCTTCTGATTCAGCCACCTGGTATAGACCCAGATGTTTCATCACCTTTGTAGTATCCAGTGTGGTCATTGATTTCTCGGCTACGATGATCTTTGCAGGGTTGTATTCCTTGACCGCACGAATAGCTCCTTTTAGCACTTCAGGATTAGTCGAACCGGGCGGGTAATCGGCTGTGTTCGCATTCGGTCTGATCAAAACCGTGGAATTCTTCTGTATTTTTAAGCCTCCAGCAAGCCCAACAGAGGTTTTTACAGATTGAATTATATCCTTTTTTCTGACAACACCTACTTGTACCATATTGTCCATTTCATCGTGGGATGATATTTAACTCGTATTCATTTGAGTATATGTCAGCATTGTCAATTATGGCATGGGCTTTTAAAGCTTTCCCTTGCTCAACTTTATTTAGAAACGAAATGAATCACCTCAGATAATCGATTATTTGGTCAGTATATATTTGAATCCAAGAGCGGAGCGAAAATAATCGTGAAAGTATCGATATTTTATTCCATGAAGTGGTATTTGCATATAGACGATCAGGTCATGAAAGCAATAGCATTTAACGGAAGCGCCCGAAAACAGGGGAACACTGCAATTCCCATAAACCATGTGTTCAGTGAACTGGAGAAAGTTGGGATAGAAACAGAATTAGTGGAGCTTGCAGGCAGGAAGATCCAGGGATGTACAGCCTGCTGTAAATGTTTTGAAACAAAAGACAGGAAATGCGCTGTCAAAAATGATATAGTGAATGATTGTATTGAAAAGATGGTGGGAGCTGATGGAATTATTCTCGGTTCACCAACATATTTCGCCGATGTAACCTCAGAAATGAAGGCTTTAGTAGAACGTGCGGGATTTACCTCAATGGCCAATGTGGTCATGTTCAAACGAAAAGTAGGCGCCGCTGTGGTTGCAGTGCGAAGGGGAGGCGCAATACCGCTTTTGACTCGATCAATCATTTCTTCCATATCAATCAGATGATAGTCCAGGTTCAAGTTACTGGAACATGGGCATGGGAAGAGAAATTGGGGATGTTGATAAGACGAAGAAGGAATCCGGAATATGAGGAATCCCGGAAATATGGCATGGCTGCTTAAGAAAATAAGAAGTGAATGATTTGATTTTGTCTTAAGAAATGACAACATCCTCTCCGCAATCACCTACTCCTTGGCTTGTTCTTTAAACTGCTGGATCGTAACTGCGATCTTGAAAGCTGTTCTCTGAGGCAGCTCATCATTTTCCACATGAACATGCAAATTCTCAGCCAGTCTGCTGATGACTGCAGGCTTGAAACTATTCATCAGATAATTTTCTAAAAAACTATGAATCGTGCTTCACAGGCTCATTTCGTGCAAACATAGCCCACATAACTCGGAATCTCAGGTTATAATCGTTCGAGCATATACTGGAGTTACCATACCCGATAGAAAAAAGATACAATCTCCGGGATGTAAGGACAGGGTAGCAGCAGCCTCCGCGGCGATTGAGCGCCGCCGTCGCCTGTTGGAGAGGATGAAGTATATGATGGTATTGAAATCGCAGATTTAAGAAAAAAAGCCCATCCCATCAATGCGGGCGTTTATGAGGAGTTCCCTGCCCTCGATGATGCACTGGAATGGCGCAAGACATCAACCCGTCAATCACCCTCTTCACTGCGGCATCATACGGAACGACCACGCCAAGCAACGGCTTGAGGTCTTTACTCCAGCTTTTCTCAAGCTCAGCTATGCGCTCGTTCATTTCCTCTCTGGAATAAGTCCTATCATAGAGAGCAAGCTTGCTGTTTATTAACTCAAGATCGGGTTTAATACCTCTTTCCATCAGGAACCACAGGTCATATAGATCCCTTGCCATTCCCCTCACCAGCAGTGCCCGCACCTTTTCTGCAAATATATGGTCAAGGCTTGCTGCGCTGATAATAAACGTCTTCACATCATCGTATTCGGTACGCACCGTTATCCTGTCCTCTGATACGCTCTCCCCTCTCAGGCTCACATCTATCCTCACCAGACCTTTGGTAATATCCCTGCCTTCATACAGCGGTCCCATATAACTCAGGGCGACGCCGAAGCCCGACCTCGACATCCTCTTGTTCCTGATCTCTGACCTGATGCCGAAATATTCAAGCTCCTTTGCTGCTGTTTCCAGTGCTCTGAAAGCCTCATCTTCACCCAGAGCCGAGTTAAAATCCAGATCCTCAGAATACCTTTGAGAACCATAAGCCATCCGAAGGCAGGTGCCCCCCTTGAATACGAAACTCATAGTCTTTGAATATAGAAGGCTAAGGTATGCAGCCTGGATGTAATCCCTCTCCTGGGTAAATAGCGGCACTCGATTTTTCAAAGCGAGCTTCTCTATTTGCTTCCTCGTCAGCATCTACGTCTCCCTCCAGCCCAGTATTTCTTCTTCACTCAAATTCACGTTAACATGCCATTTCTTATCCCATACCTTACTCTTTTCCCTTGTCGGGTCAAGCTTGACATATTCACGCGCTGAGCATTCCAGCAGCATTGCGGCATCAGAACCAAATCTCTCAATCAAATATCCCAATCTTGAGCAAAGACTCCTGCTCTTCATGGCCGACGCATACGAAAAAAGCTTTTCGAGATCAACCTTATCCTTTGCATTGTAAACCGCTTTTGCCACCTCCACCAGCCCGCCGGCATTCCCCGGGAGGTACAGGCTGTCAACAATCGCTTTCTCCTCCTCAGCTATCAGAAAATCGAGGTCACCCATCCTCTCCTTCCTGTACCCAAAGAACTTGCTGGGGTTCATTAACACGTATTTGAACCTGAGACCGTTGAACTCCACCTCTGTCTTTTTCCTGGCAGAAGCAAGAAAAACCACCACCGGAACCTGTTCTGTGAATCCATAGAAATTCAGGGCGCTCCAGAAACTCACGTATGAAGGATATACGATCCTGGATGCTATGAAAAAAGGGTTGGAAAGAGCACGCTCAGGTTCAAAACCAAGCAACAGGTACTTACCCCTTTCAACCGATTTTATGAACCCCCTGTCCTCAAGCCTTGCCACGATAGTATATGCTTTTTCGATAGGTACTTTTAATAAACCCGCAAGCTCACGCACTGTGAAATAGTAATATTCATTATCAAATAATAATTTTATTATGTAATTTGTGGAAAGTTTTAGCTTGTTTTCCATATAAACATATACACAATTTACATAGATAAAAAGTTTACGATATTTTAAAAATCACTTGGCTTCCCCTCTCCCCATATACTCGCTGAACTCCCACTGCTGCCTTTTGATTCCTTCAAGAACGAGTCGCGCAGCATCTTCCGGCAGCGCAAGAGAGCTGCGCGGGCGATAGATCAGTATTTAAGATCATCCCATCGTTAACCTAATATCCCATCCATCAAGTATAGATGTTTATGAAATACCCACCCACCAACCTTATCCAGGCTGTCGGTCTTGCGGATGCATGGGCGCAGGCTGTGAATTTTGTGATTAAACACGGCATGGAGATAAAGACGGAGTACGGTCCCATGTCAAAGGATATATGTTCTGTCATCGAAATACGCGAGCCTTATGCTGAGCCCATGCTGCATCCGCAGTTCCCTACAAAAGAGATGCATGTGAAAGAATATTTGAAGCAGTGGGAAAGGGATTATGACTGGAAAAAGCAGGGTTTTGAATACAATTATATGGACAGGCTGATAAACTATCCGTCGCGCAATAAGGACGTTGCGAAGCAAAATTCACACATTGCGGAGCAATGCGTGTATACGACGTCAACTGGCGTAACGGTTGTTGACCAGCTTAAAGCAATAAAGGAATTACTGCCGCAGGGCGTCTCACGGAGGAGGCAGGCGATAACCTGGATTCCTGAGCGTGACCTCTTCGTGAAGGAAGACCAGCCCTGCCTCCAGAGGCTCTGGGTTAGAAATATTGGCGATGGCAATGCGGAGATGCACTGCATGTGGCGCTCCCGTGATTTATTCGCTGCCTGGAACAGCAATATGATTGGGCTCCTTACGATGATTAAAAGGGAAGTGCTTGAACCGAATAACCTGAAACTCATTAAAGTGGTGGATTTCTGCAATTCGCTGCACATCTATGAAGCCGACTGGGATGAAGCATCGAAGGTGAAGCCTCTGCCAAAGAGCCCGCAGATGATGCGGTATTAAACAGCATACTCTTTCTTGAATTTCGAAATCTGCTCGCAGTTTCCGATAATAGCAAGCGTCATCCCCTCCTGTATGATAATCGAGGGGTCGATGTCCGTGATGGTCTTTCCGTCCTCTTCAATCCCTATTATGGTGCATCCTATCCTTGAGCGAATCTTTGCATCCGCAATGGTCTTCCCGACAAGAGGCGAACCTGAAGTTACGTGGTGCCTTGCTATTTCCAGTCCCTCAAGCATCGTAATAGTTTCTGCCTCATGCCCGAGGGCGATGTGCGCCAGCATCTGCCCTGCCACGATAGAAAGCGATGCCACATAATCCGCTCCTGCCCTGTAGATTTTATCTATCGATTTTGTTGCATTTGCCCTTGCAAGGATTATGCAGTGAGGGTTAATATTTCTGGCAATGAGCGTGCTAAAAATAATATCCGAATCGTCATTCAGGACTATGATAACAGTCGAGGCGTTTTTAATGCCAGCACGCTTGAGAATCTCCTCATCCGTGGCATCTCCTGCCACATAATCAAAACCTCTCTCCTTCAACTTTGCTTCATTCTTGTCAATAACCACAAAGCTCACATGGGCATTTTGGAGAACATGTGCTATACTCCTTCCAACATCGCCATAGCCCACCAGAATAAATTTTTTCATATCCCCTCTGTCAATTTCTTTAATGATTCAAGCTGTTTCTCGGTTCCCACCGCCAGAAGCACGGAATTTTCTCTTATTAAATCCTCAGGTTGCGGATTCAACGATAGCTTTCCGCCGCTCCAGAGCCCCACGATATTTGCTCCTGTTTTCTGGTGGATTACGGCATACTTTAATTTTTTTCCGATGAGAACGCTGTGCGGATAAATAGGAAGTTCAACGATGCTCAAATCCTCAAAGAACTTTGTTGCACCTGCAAGATGGTCTGTAAGGGGGTCGATGGCTTTCCTGCCAATATACGTCCCGAACAGGGTCTTTGGAGAAATTACCCGGTCAGAACCCGCATACTTCAGGTAGCCTGCTTTTGCTTCATTTTCCACGATGGATATTACCTGTATATCGCTTATCTCCTTGGCTGTAAGAATTATACTGGCATTTTTCTCATCGCTCTGGTTTGCTATCAGCATCCTTGCCGAGAGGATATTGGAATTCTGAAGCACATTTTCATCTGCCGCATCACCATAAACACACATGATTTTTCTGGAAATCAGCTGGCTTATGTTTTTTTCATTTTCATCAATCACCATAAAGGGAATCTCATACTCGTCAAGTTCAGCAATAAGGGTTTCAACAAGCTGGTTATAACCGCAAATAATAATATGATTTTTTAGATCATTCTGAACCTTTGAAGGGTGTTCTTTTCTAAGCCTTTTCTCAAGCTGTGGGGTGAGTACCAGGGGAAAAAGATAACCGAATATCATTATCACGCCCGAGAGGATCACCACGGTACTGAATAAGCGCCCGATGGTTGAGTTAAAATAAATATCGCCATAGCCCACCGTGGTCATGCTCACGATTACCCAGTAAATTGCTGTTATAAAATCGTAATCCTTGTTCTCGTATGTACGCATCAGGTATAGAAAAACCAGGCTGTACACTAAAACGAGAAATGAAAAAATCAGAATGTACGACCGTATGGATTCACTTATGCGAAATTTAAACATCCTTACTATTATTGTATTGAATCTTGAAATAGTTACTATTATATACTTTAAGAACCTATTTAGATACGAGGTCATCAATTATGATAACGATAGACAGCTATATAAAAGAGATTCAAGCCAACGGACAGGCAGCACATACTTTAATCAATGTCGAACAGACTTTGAGATATGCAGGGCAGTTTAAACCATTATCCAAGTGGAAAGACCAGGATGTTACCCGATATATCTTAGAATTACAAAAGACCTATAAACCAAGTTCTATCGAGTACAAAAAAGCAGTATTGAAGCGCTTTTTTAAGCGAGCTGGAAAAGGTGATATTGTCGAGCATGTAAAAATCAAGTTCATAAAAGGAAATCTCAATCGGGAAGATATTTTAACAGTGGATGATGTCAATAATCTGATAGCATACACTGAAAGCCCGATGTATAAAGCCCTTTTCAGCTTTTTATTTGAATCTGGGGCAAGGATAAGCGAAGTTTTGAATGTCAAGGTTGAGGATATCCAAGAGACTGATAGGGGCATGATTATAGCGATCCCACAAACAAAGACTGGAACTGATAAGAGGCGGGCATTATATGTTTATTCGGCAGGGTATATTAGAAATCATTTAACTTATAGTGGATTGAAAAAGGGCGATAAACTTTTTGGAATAACAAGACCCGCGGTTCATTTAATGCTTCAAAAGGTAGGTAAAGAGGCAGGGATTGATAAACCTTTATCTCCTCATAAATTCAGGCACGCTTCGGCTACTGATATGCTTTTAAGAGGCTACCAAGACCCGATAGTAAAGAAAAAACACGGTTGGACGGCAGATAGCCGAATGATAGCCAGGTATCAACATATTGTCGATGATGACGTAATCAATGCCGAAGCTGAAAAGAAAAACGGAGCGGATACTATCAAAAGACCGATCCGAACTATCAAACAAGCGGAATCTCTTAATATCGCCACTTCTCAATTGCAGTTATCGAAGCTGTCAGCGGAGAATCAAGAACTCCGCGCAAAATTTGAAGAACAGCAAAAGCAAATGAATAAGCAAGATAGAGAGCGCGAGCTTCTTATGACGCTGCTGAAAGAAAAGGGGATCGTATAATTAGAGATAACTTATATATATGTTTAGAGATATACTACAATCTTATGGTGAATATACCAAAGTTTGACATTGCTTTAATATTATGGCAAAACAACCATAATATTTTATCGAACTTTTTACACCTACCATTTTTTTAAGGACATTAGGTTTGTAAGTGGTTCTTTTTTGTATTGTATATGAAAAATCTTGAGGAGATAACTATGGTAAAAAGGACAATCAGGAAATTTAATTACTCACAGATCATAACTTTACCAAAACAGCTGACAGAATCTTTAAATTTGGGGGTTGGTTCGGTTGTGAATGTAACGCTGAATGAAGAGAAAAACAAGCTGATGATTGAAGGGGAGAAGAGGGGATAGCCATGGATCCGTTTATAGATGTGTTTCTGACAATAACCGCGCCCATGTTGATTATTGGGGCGATATTGTCTTTCATTGCAGATAGGGGCGCGAGAGCTGCACACAAAGCAATTACAAACTTGAATAGTAGGACATCCAACCAAATAATGCCTTTTGCTGAAATTACTCAAGACATAAGTAATTTATTTGGGATAGGCACGAACGCAGGCAGGCTATACGACCATAGGGATACACAATATTTCAGAACAAGAGCCGGGTGGTCGTTATGAACGCAAAGCTCAAATCTATTTCTTATCCCATCGCTGCTGCTGCAATAAAAAATAATAAAGACATTCTCGATGAATGGCTACAAAGTAAAGACCCTCTTTTAAACTCGCTTGCTTCTGAGTGCATCACAGTATTTGAGCAGGGGGCGACAGCATAAATGAAAAATAGAAAAGAAAAGCCCCCGAAACCCCACCAGGGAGACGAAGGCGACGAAGTTAAGAAGGTCTGCCTGGCTGATAAACCCGAATGTCCGCTTTTGTATCGAAAAACAATCCAGGCTATAAATAAGTACTGTTCTCATGATAAAAAAGTAATTCCTTTCGCAGAAATCCACAAGACCCTTTCTTGGATGCTGCACCTGAATAAATTTGACAGGCGAGGCGTCTTAGCGGAACTTCAAGAGATGGACCTAATCGAAATTGTGCCGTATCATGGCATCAAACTCAGGCAGGATTCGCGTTGCTTTGCAAGAGATTATGAAGGGGGGAAGTGCAAGCATTGCGGGCGCTGCTGGCCACGAACGAAGTGGCAAAAGTTGTTTGCCAGAAAAGATTTTAAATTTTCGACAATTTCTAAATTTTCAGTCCTCCCGGAGAGCTGCAGCGATCAGGACGACCTGGACAGAAAAAGAGGGGTACATTTATGAGTGAAGTTGAGATCATAACTGCTGCCGAAAAATACACGCAAAGAGGACGCGTAGTCCATCCACTCAGCAGCCCAAAGGATCCGGGTAATAGCCCAGGAAAAAAACCATTAATTAAAGGATGGCAAAAACTGACTAAAACACCGGAAAATATTGAAGATTACATTAAAAAAGGCTGTAATATTGGAGGTGTGTGTGGAAAGGTCAGTAATATTACTGTTGTCGATTTTGACCATGAACTTTTCAGGGAGGACCTGCTTAAAGACTTTGAGCTTGATACTTTGATGGCCAGCAGGACTCCGGGGCGGGGGCATATTTATTTTGAGTACAACGAGAAGATCCCTTCTCAGAAACATCATCTCCTCGGAATCGAGATACTTTCGGATGGGAGTAATGTAGTACTGCCTCCGTCTTTACACGCATCTGGTGATGTGTACAAATGGAACGATCCTGAAAAGAAGATCATTAAGATGCCTGCCAAGTTCGTTGAGAACATGAAGGCTTTGTTTGCCAGGGAAAAACAGCTTAATTCTCTTATCAACAAATGCAGGCCTTGTTTTAAGCGATATTGGAAAGATGATACGAAAATACGGCATGGATCGACAGCCAGGCTATTTTTAGGGGCGTTTTGTTCTGAGTTGTTTAACAAAGGTGCGGACCTTGACATGATCAAGATGTTTGCGAAAATAATCTATCGCGAGGATTACAACGAGAATAAAACCGAGACTGAGTTCAAAGGCTGGACTGAAAAGAAATATAAACCCTGGACCTGTGAGAAAATTAAAGAGCAGTGCCCAGGGTTTGCTGCCTGCGAGACGTGTAAGGATAAAAAAAGAAGTGGAACTAACAATAATGGCGCCACATATTCTCAGGCCAGCGCACTTATTGGCTATATTGCATCTGATGATTGCGAGCTTTTTCATGACGATAGACAGGACCCTTACGCGAGGATTAAGCTGAATGGAAAAAGCCAGATTACCCCTGTCCAGGCAAGGCAGTTCAGGCGATGGATTACACGTCTGTTTTATGACGACACCGGCACCGCTCCTGGAGGGGACGCGATCAGCAGCGCATTGAATGTTATCGAGGCTAAAGCCTGTCATAAAGGCAAGGAATATAAGCTTCATAACAGGATTGCTGGCTACAACGGGAGCTTTTGGTATGATATGGGGGGCGGGGTTGCTGTAAAAATAGATGAAAAAGGCTGGGAGATTGTTAAGAACCCGCCGATATTGTTTAAATGGCACACACACCAGAAAGCACAACCCCTTTCTGATATTGTACCATACCAGGATTGTTTTAAATGTAATAAAGGGGTGTGCAAAACACAACAGGTTAAAAAAATCTTAGATTTTGTTAATCTGAGCGATGAGAAAGAGCAATTGTTGTTCATAGTCTATCTGATTTCGTGTTTTATACCGAACATTCCCCATCCGATCCCTGTCCTGTATGGTGATAAAGGAAGTGCGAAGAGTACAGTTTTCAAAGTCCTCAAAGAAATAATCGACCCCAGCGTCCTTCGGATTTTGACGTTTCCTAAAGATAATCAGGAATTGGTGCAGAAATTAGACCATCACCACTTTGCACCTTTTGATAACGTAACCACACTGAGCGACTGGCAATCCGATGCTTTATGTCGAGCATGTTCAGGAGAAGGGTTCAGTAAGAGGGCGCACTATACGAATGATGAGGACGTTCTCTTCGATTATCAGAGATGTATAGGCCTCAATGGGGTGAATATTGTAGCCTCAAAAGCTGACCTGTTAGATCGATGTATTCTATTCCGGTTCGAGAGGATACCGAAGGACCGGCGCAAGCCAGAAGAGGCACTCTGGAGGGGGTTCGATGATGTAAAGGGTGAGATTCTCGCAGGCATATTCACAATCTTAGCCAGGGCGATTGCACTAAGACCGACTATACACCTTGATGAACTGCCGCGTATGGCTGATTTCATGATTTGGGGGTGCGCCATATCCGAGGCTATTGGTGATGGCTGGAGATTATTCTATGATGCATACAGCGCGAACATCCAGTCTCAAAATAAAGAGGCGATAGATGCAAGCCCGGTAGGTGAGCTGATCCTAAAATTCATGGAGGACAAGACTTCATGGGAGGGCAGGGCAGCCGAGTTGTTGGCAAGCCTTGAGGAGCTGGCTACGCTCCTCCGAGTTAATATTAAAGCTCGGAGTTTTCCGAAGGCTGCGAATACCCTAACAAGGCGCATAAACGAAATCAAAACAAATCTTTTAGAAGAGGGAATTAAGTTTGACGTTAGAAAAGACGCTAAATGTAATGTTCTCTTTCTCTTGAAAGTTTCGGGAAATACCTCCACAACCTCCATACCTCCAGTATCACAATCGGCAGAAGATGAAAAGGCTGGAGATATAAAAAAACAAACCTCCATCAACCTCCAGAGCCGACTTCAAACTGGAGATACAAGCCAAATTTCTGGAGGTATATCTCCAGCCGGTATCTCCATTCCAAACCATGATGCTGTGGTACAGGCTGGAGATGTTGGAGATGCTGGAGGTATTTCCCGAAAGACTTTAGGGGACGCCTCGGCCATAGAGTCACCAAAAACGGACAAAAAAAGCTCCGAACTTACGGAACTTCTTATCCGCGCAAGGTCAGTTTACGAGCATGACAAAGGCGTTGTAAATAGTTCCAATATCGGTATTTTTTCCTTTTGGATGTGTGAAATGTATCATCCAACCTGGAAGAACAACGGCGAATCGGGCGAATACACACCGACAGCAATCAAAGGGATAGCAGCTAAGTTATTCAAATTAACTCCGGAACCGGGGAGTGTGAGCGCATGATCTGCTCTATCGACAAGGCAGCCCGGACGACCCCGGCATGTCATGACGTAATCCCAGGGATAGCCTTTTGTGGTATTTGCGGCGCGGCGACGTGCCCAGTATGCCATCGGCATAATGTAACGCAGCTCTCCAGGGTTACGGGGTATGTAAGCGCGGTAGCTGGATGGAATGAAGGCAAGCGGCAGGAATTGAAGGACCGCAAAAGATATGAGAGGTTATCATGAAGGGCCCATCCCCGGAGTTGGTGCAGGCAATCCAGACACGGCAGCGCATGTTTTGTTTTATCCTGAATCAAAAGATATTCGTATGCAGGCTAACGAATTGTAAGCATTACAACCAATGCCATCCCGGAGCGCCCGGAGCGCCACTATGAAGCCAAGATGGAACCGCGACAAGGCACTTCAATTATTCATAATTATTCTAATCGTTGGGATGCTATTCGCTTTATGGAGGGTGATTGAATGAGGCAGCATACAACCAAAGGACAGACCAGGCGAGGTACAACCCCGAAGTTGTCAATTCTTGTCTTAATGAGCATGGTATATTCAATATCAGTAAAGAGGATTGAAAAAGCGACTATATAGCCACAACAACAACTAACAACAACAGATTTTAATTAACTATATCCTTAAAAAAGAAAAAAAATCACCATGAATAACAAGAGGTAAAATATGAGAGAACAAGACCCGGATGAGAAACAATTCCATGAAGAAATGCAAGCAAAGTTTAATCAACTCAACATAACCCAAAAGCAAGAGCGTGAGATGCGAATGGTTTTTGATGAATACAATAAAACAACTTGGAAACGAATACATCAAGAGGATCGTAATGGGAGTTCAATAAGTCATCAAAAAATTTTATCGGAACTATCAAAGCGCGATTGTGCCGAGCGCGTTTACACCCGGCATAAGGTGGTGCCTGAAATTTCCATCGGTCAATGGTGTGTTTTCTATAACATTTCACAGGGTTACTTTAGGGAGCTTCGCGCCATAAAAGAAAAAGAGTGGCAAGCAGAACATACAAGATATGTCCACCAGGAATTTATAGGTACAGCTGTGGGAGCAATATTGGGCGAGAATATAAACGAAGATGAAGATGAAAACTGGATAAAATTGAACGCCGCCATTCGAAAAATCTTTGAAAGTGGCGGAGCGCCGTCGTCGGAGGCTTCGTCTGATTTTACTTAATTATACCTTAAAAAAAGAAAAAAAAACAACATGACCATGGTGGCGTGTGGGGTGGTGAGTGGTATGTCTTAATTCTATCCTCCAGGAGAAGATCTCCGGGAGCTGGCCAATGGACCTTGCTGCAGGCAGCCAGGTTGATCAGGACCCGGACAGAAAGTTAAAAGATAAACTAATTATATACACTTCTTTTTATATATACTTAGATAGTATTAAATATAAAGATTGTGTATAATCTATTCAATGAGGTTTATTGAAGGTATTGAATTGGAGCTGACGTACACAGTGATGTTCAGGAATTGGATTACACAGAGAAGAGAATCTACCCCTGCTGATAATCCTACAAAGACTCCAGACAATGCAACAGGACCCAGTTATGCCTTTAGCGACTCTTAAAAATAATTCAACAATAACGGATGTGATGTTTCAATGAAACTTATCGAAGGCGTTCATTATCTTAATAATCATCCGGCGAATATCCCATTTGCAAACGCAATAAACCAGTATGAAGAATATTTCGATACTCATGCAAGCGCGGAAGAAAAACAAGCACGCGAAACGACGATAAAACTTTTTAACTTACAATATCCAAAGTTAGATAATTACTCATTAATCTATACTACACGAGAGTTAAACTTTAAATTGAACTTGTGGGAACAGTATTATAAAAAAACCACTCTATTATCATTTCCTATATTTGTGCAATTTCCAGTAGATACCCAATGTAACTTACATTGTGTTTTTTGTTATTATCATGAAATTAGAGAAAAATTAGGTGATATAACTTTAGAAGATTTTAAAAAAATGTCTTACTTTTTAGATTTTGTTTGGCGTGTGGGTTTATCTGGCGCAGGCGAACCGCTTTTTAATCCCCCTTTTGAAGAAATATGGGATTATATTGTTTCCAAGCATCCGGGAATCAATATAAATGTGTGTACAAACGGAACTTTACTTAATGACCACTGGATAGATAAAATAATTGAATATAATAATTGTGCAATTAATATATCTTTAAATGCGGGTACACGCGAAACCTATAAAAAAGTCATGGGTGGAGATTATTTTTATAAAGTTATTGAAAATATTTATGCGTTACGATCTGCTATGAGTCTAATTAATCCATGTAACATCAAGCTATCAATATCCATTGTGGTAATCAAGGAGAATTTAAACGAGGTATCGCGATTTATTGATGTGGCAAAAGAACTTGATGTGGATATAGAAATCAAAAAAGTTTATGGTAAAACTGAAAAATTATTTGCTACTGATACTGAAAAAACAGAATCGGTATTAACGGAAGCATCCAAAAAACTATATGGAGTAAAAACCAACGTTAAATCAATCCCGCCTAACTTCTTTAAAGATCTAAAACAAGACAGGAAAGCTGTTTGTGATGACGAACCTATTTTAGATAAAAAACTTATAGATGTTCCTGGACGACCATCCGAAAAAGGTATTTGCAGGTATCCCTGGATAAGTCTGTATCTTACTAATTTTGCTAATGCTGCGCCATGTTTGTTTTTCTCCAGACCAATAAATGACATTCGTGAACAGACTTTTCAAGAAATATGGAACGGAGAAGATTTCATTAAATTAAGGGAAACAGTAAACACCAATAATTTACTTCCAGAATGTCAAAATTGCTTATTACAAAAGAAAAAAAACTGCATAAATGTGATATGAGGGGCTTTGTTTTAGACTATTGGTATGATTCCTACCTTCCCTTTTTTATTTTCTGTCCTGGTCCTGATCAACCTGGCTGCCTGTAGCAAGGACAGAACAACAATTATAATTCTGTCCAGGTCCCAGCTCCTCGAGGGGATCTCCCGGAGGACAGAAACAAAACATTCCTATTGCTTGTCCAAGCGGCGCCAGTGAATTCTGCCATCCTCTGGAATATCGCCCTTCGACAATCTCTATGACTTTAAGGCAAATATACCCCAGATTCCCCAGAACGCCTTAAAATCGCTCTAAATTAGATTCTTAACCTTGCCGTAACGGATGCGAGCTATCAGGATGCGATATAAGCCACGTTCTCGTGGTGGTTAAGGTGTTCGTGCCTATAAAATCAGGTTGCTCCGTGCTGTTTTATCTTTCTATAAGCTAACGCTATTACATATTTTATCTTTTTATAAATGAAGGCTATTGCAGCTATAACAAAATAGCTTCCAACAAATGCCCCCAGAAGTCCGGCAAAACCCAAGTTGTTTTTATATCCGGTTAATATAGCCAACACAAAAGCCATTATTCCGTATATCATCCAGTTTGGTATCTCTTTTTCTTTTTTTATCTCCGGCATTTTATCACCTCACTTTTTATCAGGCTTTACAATTTTTTTCACGTCTATTTCAATATAATCCCCGGAATGCAGGTCCTCAACCGCGCAGATCTCCACAGGCAAGACTATTCTCCTTTTTTTCTCGTCTGAAAATTTAATTGTGCCTTTTGTCATTATCCCACTATAATGTATATTCTATATATTATAACTTATCTCTGTGGGAAAAAGTACCACAATTTTTAAATACTTTGACGTTGTGTATTTGATTGCGCGGGTAAGGTGGCAAAACCCATACCCGCATAGGCAAAGACCCTCCGAAGAGGCCAGAAGCAGCCCGTGGGGTGGATTCCTGCAAATAGTAAAATGTTCTCGCGGGCTGCTCTTCAATTCCTATTCGATTCTGTCCTGCCTGGCAAGATCTGCAGGAGCTGGGACCCGGACAGAATTATGGAGAAATCAAATGAACCTAAACGATTTCATAAAAGACTGTGAATCGCGAGGCTTAACACGACACACGATACAAACGTATTCATGTAATTTAAAAGTCTTCCTCAGTCGTGTTCGCGACCCTCTAAAAGTTGATACTAATATCCTCCGTGATTTCCTCGATTACCTCAAAAAAATGGACTACATCCGGGGCACTGTCAATTTAAAAGGTGTATGCAGTCAGACGATAAACGCTTACTTCGCGGCGATCTCAACCTACTATGATTTTCTCATCTATTCCGGCAATATGACCAGCAACCCGGTACTGCCCTTTAGGAAACGTTATTTGATGAAAAATAAAAGGCAGTACAACGGCGAGAACTCCCGGCAGTTGATAAGTATAGCCCAGATGAAGCAGCTGATCAACCAGGACATGCCCATACAGCATAAACTTATATTATTGCTTCTGGCAAAAACAGGGGTAAGGCGCGGTGAATTGCTCTCAATAGATATACATGATATTATAGCCCCCATCAAAAAAGAGATTGTTTTAAAAGCGAAAGCAAAGCGCACAAACCGGTTAATACTATTTGACGATGAGACCGCTGAGGTCCTGAAAGTATATCTTAAATGGAGAGAACCGAGAGCCAAATGCCCGGCTCTATTGATTTCACCATACGGAAAACGGATGAAAAAAACCACTCCCAATGATATTGTTGCGTTTTATGGGCAGAAGGTTGGCCTGCATGATCCGCATGGTCCCTTAAACCGAAAACTCACTCCACACGCATTCAGACATTGGTTTACTACCCATCTACGAAAAGCCGGAATGCCGCGAGAGTTCATCCAAGAGCTCAGGGGCGATAGCCGGAATCAAACTATAGACATTTACGACCATTTAGACATGAGCGAGATCAGGGAAGCCTATAATGACTGTATGCCTTCACTTATAGAGGGTACTGTAACGCTTCATGTACGCGATGCCCTGCCGCAGAAGATAAACACCCTTTCATTCATAACAAGAATAAGGCTTTTTGAAGAATCCACGGCCACATTCGGAGAGACTACCATCGGAGTACTTTCAATATTGAAAGAGACCTCCGGTGGTATGACTCCTATTCAAATTACCAGGCAAATTAAAAAACCCTACGATGCAGTAAGAAATACCGCGGCACGTCAGGTCAAAGCAGGGCGGTTATCCAGAGACGAAGCCGGCAAATATTCCATAACCCCAAAGGGAATTGAGACACTTGGTATAATCCTCAACAAATTTGAGATCAATAAAAATATCGAGGTTAAGAAGCCCGAAATCGATAGGAATAAACAGCTTCTTGATTATATAATTCAAAGTCATCCCGAATTAGTGAATGATTTCTTTAATGAGATTCAACCGCAGAAATAATGATTCTGTCCGGGTCCTGGATTCCAGAGATCTTCTCCAGAAGGACAGAAACACAGTATATGATTTCTGTCCGAGTGGCGCCAGAGATCTCCGGTGATATCACGGATATCTAAAGACAGAAACATAAGTATTATTCTGTCCTTGCTGCAGCTCAGGCCTTGGATCAGGACCTGGACAGAATTAACCCCCAAAAAAAAAATACACTCTTTTAAAATCGCTATCATTAAAGCCTATTTATAGAAAACAGGCAGGTATAAACACAAAGGCATGATAAAGAAAACACACTATATCGCATCCTGGAGGCTTGACTTTATAAAAAGATGATAAGAAGTTATGCCAATGCAAGCCTTTTCTCAATATCTGTGATTTTTAGCTTGAGAGCTGTTATCTCTTCTATAACTGGGAACCGCTTTTCTATGGAATCGAGCCGGGTATTAATAGCTTCAAATCTATAATCCATGCCTGTAAATTTAGAGTTCATTTCATTTCTCAGGCTGTCTATCCGTTCATTCGTTGAATCTATCCGGGCATTGATAGCTTTTAGCTCCCCTTTAATCTCATTGAGAGTGGGGAGCAGCATCCGTTCTATCCAGCCAGGTATCTTTTCAGCAGGCATGATCTATACTTGAAGTACAATCTATTTAACTTTAAGCTGCATGGAGTTAGAGTTTTATCTGCGATCCTTCCGAAAAATGCCTTATTAATATCTAATTATTTTTAAAATATTAGATACCCTTAGAAAAGTGTATCTAAAATAGAGTATTTTTGAGATATCGAAAAATATAATCACTATCGGTAAACAACCACAAAAATAATAGTTAGTTTTTAGATATTATTGTATTGAGGAGTTAATAATATTAATGGCGGATTCCATGATTCTTCATGCTTGAAAACCGTGTTGATTTTCTTGCGATTATGTTCGATAGAAACCTTTAAACCCAATCAGGTATTCTTTCATGGGATTTATTGGTACAAAGGTCGTGAAATTTACTTAAATGTGGAAAGTCGAAGATTCTATTGAACTCTACGGTATCGAGCGCTGGGGTAACGGATTTTTTTCTTTCAATAAAAATGGAAATCTGATTGTCAAACCAACAAGAAACGATGCACAGGTCATAGACCTTAAAAATGTCGTGGATGCTCTTGTATCCAAAAAAATAAATTTTCCTATACTGTTCAGGTTCCCGCAAATCCTTGAAGCCCAGATAAAGGCATTGAACGGGGCATTTTCCAATTCGATTTCAGAGTACAAATACAACGGCAGCTATCAGGGTATGTTCCCCATGAAGGTGAACCAGAGAAAGGAAGTGATAGAGGAAATCGTAAAATCAGGCAAGAAATACAACATGGGTCTCGAAGTGGGAACAAAGGCGGAACTGCTTGCTGCCCTATCATTTGAGTTCAGTCCAGATGCCCTTGTAATCTGCAACGGTTTCAAGGATGATGAATACCTGAGGCTGGCGCTGAACGCCATCAAGCTGGGGAACAAGATGGCTATAGTCATTGACGAATTCAACGAGACAAAACGGTTGCTTGAAATTTCAAAACAGATGGGCGTTAAGCCACTCATCGGCATAAGGGCAAAACTTTACTCAAAAGGCAGCGGGAAATGGGTGGAATCTGGAGGAGAATCAGCAAAGTTCGGTCTTACAACCACAGAGATACTGGAATGCATCAAGACAATTGAAGAGTATGGTATGCTTGAGCAGCTGCAGATGCTTCATTTTCATATAGGTTCCCAGATTACAGAGATACGAAGAATCCAGAAGGCTGTAAAAGAAGCAGCAAGGGTGTACGCAAAAATAAAATTAAAGCACATAAACATCAAATACTTCAACATTGGCGGAGGACTTGGACTGGATTACGACGGCAGCAAGACGTCCTCGGATGCAAGCGCCAATTATACGATGCAGGAGTATGCCAACAACGTTGTTTACTCGTTAAAAGACGTATGCGATGAGGAAAATGTTTCTCACCCGGTTATTTTATCAGAAAGCGGACGAGCGATTTCCGCATACCACTCCGTGCTGGTCATCAACGTTAAAGGAAGTAAGAACGGCAACACCAATAAACAGGTTGAGCTGCGGGGAAATGAACCCCATATAATAAAGGAACTCTACGACGGATATAAGGAAATAAACATTAAAAACTATGAAGAGTATTATCACGATGCTCTGCTGCATCGTGAAGAACTTCTTTCGCTCTTCAATCTCGGCGAACTCGATCTTGAGGATAAGTCAAAAGGAGAAATTCTTTTCTGGCAGACGTGCGAAAAGGCAGTACTTTTTGCCAAGGAAACAGGCAATAAATCCGATGATTTCGAAGATCTGAATAAACTGTTATCTAAAAAATATATCGGCAATTTTTCAGTTTTCCAGTCAGTTCCTGATTTCTGGGCTATAAAACAGTTGTTCCCGATCGTGCCTGTGAGCAGGGCCAATGAGAAGCCCACTGAATACGGCACCATAGTGGACATAACATGCGACTCGGACGGCGAGATCGACAAATTCGTGGACTTAAAAGATGTCAAGGAAATTCTTGAACTCCATGAATTGAACAACGGCTCTTATTATTTATCTGTCCTGATGATAGGCGCATACCAGGATACCATCGGCGACTATCATAATCTATTCGGGGCAGCAAACGAGGCGCATATCATAGTGGATGACAGCGGGGAATGGCATATAAAACAGATCGTCAACGGGGACAGGAACTGCGATGTCCTGGGTTACGTCAAATATAACAATAGTTATCTTCTTGAAGCATTTGAAGATGATGTGAACCAGGCGCTTCGTGAGAATAGACTGTCCAAAGCAGATGCGGAGGATATACTGAATAATTATAAAAACGTCATGAACAGGTACACGTATCTGGATTTATAATTTTTTCACATTCTTGGACATGCATGAAGGGCAGCGAATTCTGGATCCAAGTGCTTTGAATTTGTTTTTGCAATCATTGCAATAATATTCAGCTGCACCCAGCTCGCCGGATTCAATGTCGATGGTCGAGGAGGAATCCACAAGGCACATATTATCACCTGATTTTAAGAATGGTTTTGGCGCTAATAAGGCTTGCGGGACTCTCAAATGCTCACCGCAGAGGCGCAAAGAACGCAAAGATTGTTAAATTTTTGCTTTGCGCGCTCCGCGTCTTTGCGGTGATATGATTATTAGCTAATGGTTACATTTAGATTAAGGTAAGTTATCATGCTGACGCTTGGAATCGTGAACACCTATGATAAAATAAAGCTCCATGAGGCGCATTACAGAAGTATTGCAAGAGCTGCGCCGGCTGCATACGCTTTCGGGTTCGGTCTCGCTTTATTCGATTATCCTTTCAAAATGCGCGCAGAAGAACTTGTGAGCTTTGTGAAGGATAAAACCACCATCGGTGAGTCGGGGAAGTATCTTGAAGAGTTATTCAAATCCGGGAGGTTTTTCGTTTTTGAACTTCCGGAAAAAGGATTCCAGCCGCAGTTCGGCGCGGTGGTGGTGACCACTTCCCATCCTGAAAAACAAAAAGAGCTTCGTCTTCGGGCACTTGCGGATTTGATAAATAAAAAGAAATCTTTTCTTTTCCTTATAGGACTGGGGCATAGAGGGCTTCCAGAGGAGTTATTTGAGCTTGCACAGTACCATCTCGATATAACCTCGAAGGGTGTTTCGCTTGAGACCTGCACCGCTGTTGGGGCTGTGCCTGCGATTATTTCTGCATACGCCGAAAGTATGAATAGGCAAGAATAATCCTGGTATATTTATTCCTATAGCCACAATGTTTATAATTTGAGAATCTACTTTTAGCAGCAATTAAGAACTTAATGTTATGACAAAAATAATAGTCACGGGAGGAGCAGGTTTCATTGGAAGTCATTTAGTTGACAGACTGCTTTCTTTGGGCAATGAAGTAACAGTTATTGATAATTTAAGCTCCGGGAGAAGGGAATTTCTTGATGCTCATATCTCTGATAGTAATTTTAAATTTATTAAGCTAGACCTGCTTGGGACAGGAAAACTTACAAAAGCAATGCATGGCGCTGATGTTATATATCATCTGGCAGCCAATCCCGATGTTAGACTGGGTGCCGAGAATACAAGAATCCATCTTGAGCAGAATATAATCGCGACTTATAACGTGCTTGAAGCCATGCGGATAAACGAGCAGCAGAATATCGTTTTCACATCCACCTCTACCGTATATGGCGAAGCATCAATCATCCCCACGCCTGAAGAGTACGGACCATTAATCCCGATTTCCTTATATGGCGCCTCAAAACTTGCATGCGAGGCGCTTATAACTTCATACTGCGGGAGTTTTGATATGAAGTCATGGATTTTCCGCTTTGCGAATATCGTGGGTGAGCGCAGCACGCATGGGATTATAATTGATTTTATAAACAAGTTAAAAGATAAGCCCGAATTTCTTGAAATCCTTGGGAACGGGAAGCAGCGCAAATCGTATCTTCATGTTTCAGACTGCGTGGATGCAATATTGTCTGCTCTGGAAAATAGCGATGGAATGGCAAATATTTTCAATATAGGTTCAAACGATACCATAACTTCGACTGAGATTGGCAGGATAGTGGTTGAAGAGATGGGATTAAAAAACGTTACATTCACGTACACGGGCGGGAAGCGCGGGTGGAAAGGGGATGTGCCCAGGATGCTGCTTTCTATCGAGAAGTTACAAAAACTCGGGTGGCAGCCGGTTCACGATTCGAAAAGCAGTGTGGTTGCTGCAGTTAGAAGTACATTAGGGATTCAATAATGGCAACCATGTTCTGTCCGAAATGCGGTAAGGATAGCGATATTTTATATGATAACGTGTGCAGACAGTGCTTTGTCGGAAATAAAAAGCTGCTTGAATGTCCAGCTGTTCTTTATTCGCGTATATGTCCGACATGCGGTTCTGTTTATAAAAGAGGGAAGTGGCAGCTTAAGGAAGATGAGAAAGAAACAATTCTTGATGGTGTGAAAGATGCCCTGAACCTGGATGCACAGGCAAAGAATATTGAGCTTACATTATCTCCAAAGCAACTTGACCATTCAAGATACAATGTGCATATAGAGGCAAAAGGCGAAATTAAGGGCGCACCAATAACGGCATCTCAGGATGCTGAGGTAAGGATTAACTGGGAAACCTGTGATACGTGCAGCAGGATTTCCGGGGGTTATTTTGAAGGTATTGTGCAGATAAGGGCTGATAAGAGGCTCCCGACAAAAGAGGAGCTTGAAAGATGCAAGAGCATAGCCGGGGAAGTCGCAATCCGCGCGCAGGAGAAAGGGGATCGACTTTCGTTTATTGCAAAAAAAGAGGAACTTTACGAAGGCTTCGATCTATATGTGGGCTCGATAAAGCTCGGGAAGCAGATATGCAGAGCTGTAGTCGATGTTTTCGGGGGTAAATTCTCAGAATCTCCAAAACTTGTGGGACAGAAAAACGGCGAAGACCTGTATCGCATCACGTTTGCTTTGCGGCTTCCCGAGTTTGTGCGCGGGGATATTATCAGCGTGGATGACAGGGTAATCGAAGTTCAAAGCTGCGGAAAGCATGTGAGCGGCATCGACCTTGAAACGGGCAGGAGGTTTATCGAGAACTTCAACGACCTTTTGCAGGTCAGAAAGTTAAGCAGGAGGCAGGATGCGGTTTCTGCAGTGCTCATAGCTGATGAAGGAAAAACGATTCAGGTGATGGATCCTGATACGTATGAAACCGTTACTCTAAAAAGACCGGAATTCCTGAGCACTGAGCCTGGGAATGAGATTAAAATCGTAAAAACGGCTAAGGGGATTTATGTGGTGCCGCAATAGATTTAGCGGACGGTTCCAAAATGAAGCTTCTGGATATCATCGAGCAAATTGAAAATGTCAGCAAGGCGGAAATAAAACGGGTTGCTCCCGGGGATTGCAGCGAGATTACAGAAATTATCGCACAATCAAATCCAGAAAACCTGTATGAGAAGATGATAATTGGCTATCTGACATCCCTCTGTGCTGAGTATATCTATCCTGCGACCTTTCATCTTCCGAAGAACAACCTCGATTATATAGGATTTGAACTTGAAAGGGGTAATCTCGAAGTCGAAACCGCAGGAAACATGCTCGGCTCATGTATGAAAGGCGGAAAGATTGTTGCAAAAAAAGCAGGGGAGGAAACGGGAAGCTCTATGACAGGCGGGGAAATAATCGCAGATAAGATCAAAAGCATAGGAAATACCATAGGCGGAAGAATAAGAGCAGAAAATGCTGAAAAAATCTCAAAAGACCAGGGAGCGGAGATTTTCATAAGCGGCAGGAAGTTTAGACGAAGTCTGCTTGATAGATTATTCGGGAAATGATGCAATTCATCTTCTGGAGATAATACGTATCCTGAGGCATGAACGTCATTATTAATATCAGGACGAAACATTTCGTATCAGATGAATCAGGTACATGTTGAGTTAAAAAATGTATCCAAGGCAGTGCTGCGCAAGGTAAACAATAACAAAGTTAAAACCCAGATACTATCCAGCCTTGACCTGAGAATACAGAGGGGCGAGCTTGTTACGATTATGGGCGCCTCCGGTTCAGGAAAGACCACGCTACTTCGGCTGATTAACAGGCTTTCAGAGGCCGATTCAGGCACTATAATGCTAAACGGCAGGGAAATAAGGGACTATGCTCCCATTGAATTGAGGAGAAAGGTGGGCATGGTGTTCCAGGTGCCTGTGGTGTTCAAGGGTAGCGTAAGGGACAACCTTGCCTTTGGCATGAAATTGTGGGGAGATGCTCTCGATATCGAAGCCCTCGCCCAAGCCTGCGGCATTTCAGAGACCCTGCTGAATGCCGATGCCGAACAACTTTCAGTCGGAGAGAAGCAGAGGGTATGTATAGCCAGGGCGCTTGTAAACCAGCCAGAAGTGCTGCTTCTGGATGAGCCGACTTCGTCATTAGATGCAGTAGCTGCCGAAAGGATTGAGAAGCTGCTTTTGAACTTGCGAAAAGATAGTAATCTTACCATGCTGTGGATTACCCACGAAAGGGAGCAGGCGCAGAGGATAGGCGGGAGGAGGCTCGTCCTCAAAGAAGGGAAGCTGGAGGAGGAAAATGCCTGAAACTCTTGCACTTGCACTTACAGTTATTCTCACAGTGCTGACGGCAGTATATGCGCGAAGATTTGGCATAGGAAAGGAAATATCTATAGCAGGAACCAGAGCCCTTGTGCAGGTACTGCTCCTTGCCTCAATCATACTCCTGTTGTTCAAGCTGCCTCTCTACTGGAGCTTCCTTGTGCTTTTAGCAATGGCTGCCATAGCAGGACATACCACATATTCAAGGTCAGGCAAACTCGAGAGGGGTTTGCCTCTGGCTGCAATTTCGATAGCTTCAGCATCAGCAATATTACTCATCCCTTTCTTCCTCTTCGGCATCTTCCCGCTTGAGGCAAGATACGTTATCCCGACTGGAAGCATCCTGATAGGCAACGCCATGAACGTGAGCTCACTTGCGATAGACAGGTACAGGGGTGAGATAAAAAATAGAAGGGCTGAAATCGAGGCATACCTCGCCCTGGGTGCTCAGCCGATGCTTGCTGCCTCAGCCTGCCTCAGGCAGGGCATTCTCTCGGCTTTGATACCTTCAATAGACAACATGAAGAACCTTGGGCTGGTGTGGATACCAGGCGTGATGACAGGCATGCTGCTTGGCGGCGCTGATCCGATAGATGCAGCCTCCATACAGATAGTCATATTCGCTTCCATCTTTGCTGCCAGCATGATAGCAAGTAGCCTGCTGCTCCACTACTCCACGGACAGCTTTTTTACGAAGGCGGCGCAACTGAGGGAAGATCTGGATTAAAGTTTGACATGCCAAGATAAGCCAGAGTCCGGACTCGAACCGGAATGAAATCGCTCTGCAGGCGATTGCGTAGCCGCTCCGCCACCCTGGCGATGATTAAAGCAAACTATAACATAAATTAAAAATAGGAGGTAACTATCCAGTCGGCACCTCCGGGGCAACGTTCAGCCCGTACAGGCTCTGGCGCGCATCCTGGAAATAGAAGCGCTCCTGCAATATTTTTTCTTCTTTCAGTCTGTTCAGGGCGTATCTAACTGTTCTTGTAGGAAGATAGGTTTCCCTCGCAATATCCTTCTGTGTCAAAAAGCCGCTGTCGTGCAGCACCTTAAAAACAAGTTTTGCTGAGGGTGGTAAGTGATCTATCTTCGCCGGTTCAAATTGCCCATTGTTTGCAAAGACGATTCCTCATTGGTTCATCACCAGCTTTAAATTCAGCTTTATCCTTTATAAACCTATTTATTCGGGCAATTTAGGAGCGAAGGGAAAGCGATAGGAAAACAGAATAACCACTTCCAAATTTTGAATAATTGCGATTACGAAAAGGTTATCATCAATATCATAAGTTAAAAAAAATCGTTTGTTGTATTAAAAAATAAAAGAGGGATTCGCACCCTCCCAAAATTTACGGATCTACTTTTATACGTCCTCCAAGCAGTGTATCACTGTCAGAGTAGCCTGCTGGCAAGAAATCTGATGTTATTGGCAAGCTAATGTTGAAAGTACCCACACCTTTCATTCCTTCCATCACCATGACTGTGTACGGTAGCGCCATTTTTGCTCCTGTGGCATTAGTAACTTTTGCCCATCCACAGAATGTTGCCGTATGCGGCGTGACCGTCTTATCGACCATCAGCATCGTAACATTTCCGTGGAGTTTTATCATAGCACCATGGTCATTGTATTGCAGGTTTCCTTCTACCTTACAGCCTTTCTTGTCACTCATGTTTTTGGCTTCGAAGGCGAAGGTAGACACGTTAGGCATAACGGTGCTGTTACTCTTGCCGCCGCCCTCGGTCATATTCACTTTTTTGTTACCGTCTGCCAGAGTTGTGGGAATGGCAAACGCCGTCAACACAACTAATGCCAGTAGCAACACAGTTGTTCGTGTTTCAATTCTCATTTATTTTCCTCCAAATTTCAGTATTTACCTCGGAAAGGCTCGCCTGAGACTGCTTTGTACAGCGCCCGCTTGGAGTTTGATGCACTTACCGCAACTGCCTTTTACAGGCAAATCCCTGTGCATCTCGGATTTCCTTCTTTCAGCACCATATTCACGCAGAACGCGGCAGAAAGAACCAGCTTCTTCAATCCCTGCTCGGTGACCTGCGGGCTACACTGCATGTTTATCGGCAGACGTATGATGCCTTGTACTGTACAAACAATAGCGGTATGTGCTGGATTTTTGGTGAATGTATATTATATTCAAGCCCTTCTGCTATTCTTGTTTCATAGTCTTTTTTGCCAAATGCACTTAAATAGTTGACATTACTAAATTATGATGGGGTAAAGGGGAAACTAAAATCCTATCCTATCCATTTTAAAAAACCTTTTTGTCCTTTACCCTTATGTCGATAGTATCGGTTCTTGGTATTGGTTTAGTCTATTTGGGTAGACTACACACCAAGCTATTAAATGAATTAAAAGACATGCCTTGATGATTCTTATCAATTTCGGCGGGGATTGCCTTTTTTAGTGTCTCTTTTAATAAAAAATGTGATGCATGTCTTGATACCACGCATCCTAAATTATTTGACCTTCTCTTTCAATTCCGTTGTCCAATCTGGATAATGTGCACCCTTAAACTCATATCCTAACTCTTTGAGTATTTCATCCGTTTCATAAGAACCGTATACTTTGTATAGTTCAGGAAGAGCTGGTAGAATACCAACAATTTCAGAATCTGATGGTATATCTAAATTCTGGACGCCTTGAAAGTTTATAGATAGTGGATATACCACTACAAAATCCGAATCATCAAGTTGAGATTTGCTTTTTGTTACCACGAACCCGATAACAGGGTCTTTTGTTATTATTGCTTTTTTTATAGTTTTTTTTGCCATATTAGCTCTCCTGTGTATAGCACTGCATGCACAGACCGATTACTGTGCTATCATGCTCTTTTTCTTTTTTCTCTGGAAAGACAGCCTTTTAGAGCAAGAGCAACAGGACCTATTCTTTTCTCAATACCAAAACAAATACTGGTTTTTTGTTCTTGGGTTCCTGAACATCTATTTTCTATTTTTGGTAAACTTTTACAAATCCGTTTTGCATCTGTTGATTTCGTAGTATTCAACCTCCTATATTTTAGTTTAACTTTTTTTTTCATCTTTTAAATGTAATATTGCTATATAAGAATGGCGACAGTAAACCAACATGCTCCACGATAAAGTGACAAGTGTTTCAGATAGCTATTTCGCCATATAGTAAGTTACGGACTCAGCTTTACCTTCTGTTTTAATTGCCTTAGAGACAATCTTACCCTCTGACTCCAGACTTAAAAGAGCGAACCTAACCGCCGTAGCCTTTTCAGTGTAATTTACTATTGCCATAATACCCCTTTTTTCTTGAGGTGCTGTTATGTTGAGTGCTTCTAAAATCTCCTTTTCATTACGTGCTGGTTCATCTGTCTTTGTTGCATTCTTTAAGAACTCAAGTATATCATACTCTAAAGAGCCTTTCTCTAATGGTTTTTTCCCTTTTTCAAATTCGTCTTTTGATACTCCCATTTATCAACACCTCAGCTTTTACATGAGAGCCTGCTATAAAATAGTAACGAAAAAAGACTGTAGCAATCCGAAATTATATGAATGTATAAATCTAAAGAAGAACTCCTTATGGGCGAAAAACTTATATGCCTATCGTGGCGGAGTTCCTCTTATTAGAGTTCATTTTATCAAATCATAGTTGAGAGGGTTATAACCCTTTGGCAAGAGCGAGTGAAAGTTTTGCTTTGCCAAGTAAATGTTTTCAGGTATTCCCTATCGCCTCTGCAATCACAGGAGCCACACTCACAACACTCACGCCTTTATCTATGGTATCCGTGGCTATGATTCCCTTCACGCCTGCCTTGAATAACTTTGCAATGGCATTGTTTGAAAAAACAGGATGAACGCAGGCGGCAAATACTTCATGAGCCCCCTGATTTTTAAGCAATGATATTGTTTCTGCCATCGTTCCCCCTGTTGAAATAATATCATCGATGATGATAACATCCCGTCCTTTGACCGCGATATTCTTGGGCTGGATTGCCACGGTCTCGCCGCTCAGACGCGTCTTATCCAGGAAATCGTAATCAATACCCAGATCCTTTGATGCATTCCGTGCAAGGGCAATGGCGCCGTCATCAGGCGCAATTATAAGAGGATCTTTGAATTTCATATTTTTTATATATTTACCTATCATCGGAGTTGCATCAAGATTCGTTGCTTTTGCATCGAAATAGTCAAGTATGCTTTCGGCATGGATATTGACTGTAAAAACGTTATCAGCTTTTATCGCTCCTGCCATCGCGCGTGCGCTTATGGGTTCGCCTTTCCTGAACTGTTTATTCTGGCGTGCATAGCCCATGTAAGGGATTACCACATTAATTTTCGAAGCCTCGCTGCAGGCGTCGATCAACTGCAGCAGGGAGATAAAATCCAAATCATTCACAGTGCTCTGGATTATTGTAACCTCTTCACCAGCAAAATCATCCAGGATACGTGTATACAGTTCTCCATCGGGAAATCTCCTGAATTCGCTCACCAAGAGAGCGGAATTCAGCACCTCTGAAACTCTTCCTGCAAGCAACTGCGAGGCAGAACCGCCAATGATATTCAATATTATACCTCATGCCTGTAATAAAAGAGAAACAATATAAAGAATTGGTTTAGCGATTAACATTTTTATTTGATTAATAATGTAATGTATTATCGTTATATTTATGTACTGCAAGAGCTATCTGAAATGCCGCAAGCATTAGTTAAGCCTGCATGCTGTAGCGGTGTTCCAGTAAAAAGCAAAAACTTATTGGTAATGCGAATTAATAGCGGTTAAAACCGGAGAATAATACATGACGCCATTTATCGAAATAAAAAACCTTCGGGTTGGGTTTGATGGAGTTGATGTTCTTAAGGATATTGACCTTGAAATGAAAGAAGGAGAGATTCTTGGGATATTGGGAAAGAGCAGCGCGGGGAAATCGATTCTCATGCATGTGCTAAGAGGTGTGGAAGCTTTTGATGACATCTCAGGAAGCGTAATATATCATCTTGCAATATGCAGTAAATGCGGATATATCGACCTTCCAAGCAAGGCAGGGTCAGCCTGTCCCAAATGCAGTGCGGTTTTCGAGAAACTTGAGGCTGATTTCGTAAAATTGCCAATTCATGACCCGCTCAGAAAAGAAATAACCAGGAGAATTGCCATCATGCTGCAGAGGACGTTTGCGCTGTACGGCGATGAGAGGGTTATTGTGAATGTCATGAACGCGCTTCAGGAGATCGATGAGCTCGGTCCCAACGCCATCCACAAGGCTGCTGATCTGCTCGACCAGGTGAATCTTTCCAACAGGATGATGCATATTGCAAGGGAACTCTCAGGCGGCGAAAAACAGCGCGTTGTCCTCGCAAGGCAGCTTGTCAAAAGCCCGATTCTATTATTGGCAGATGAGCCCACAGGTACGCTTGATCCCAAGACTGCGGAACTTGTGCATGAAACCATATTAAATGCTACCAAGAATTTCAAGATGGGACTCATTATCACGTCCCACTGGCCGCATGTAATCGAGAAGCTTTCACATCGTGCGCTGTGGCTTGATGAAGGGAAAATCATAATGGTGGGGGATCCAGCCGATATCGCCTCTGCGTTTATGAAAGAAGTGGGTTCGATAGGGGAACAGGAAGAGGTGAAAATAGGACAGCCTATTATCCGTGCGCATGATCTGCATATGACCTATTTCTCTCTTGACAGGGGCATAGTAAGGGCTGTCAATGAAATCAGTTTCGATGTGAAGGAAGGGGAAATATTCGGGATAATAGGTGTGAGCGGAGCGGGTAAAACCACGACATCCAAGATTATTTCAGGATTGCTCAAGCCAACAAAGGGTTCTATTGATGTCAGAATCGGGGACGAGTGGATAGACATGACACAGCCAGGTCCGGATAAGAAAGGGCGGGCTACCAAGTACGTCGGTGTACTCCATCAGGAATACAGCCTTTATCCCCACAGGAATGTTATCGATAACCTGACCGAAGCCATAGGGCTTGATCTGCCTTTCGAACTGGGTGAAAGAAAGGCTATCCAGACATTGATGACCGCGGGCTATACAGAGAAAAAAGCAAAGGAAATTCTTACAAAAATGCCGGATGAACTGAGCGAGGGAGAAAGGCACAGAGTTGCGATGGCTCAGGTACTAATCAAAGAGCCAAGAATACTTGTTTTCGACGAGCCTACAGGAACAATGGACCCGGTCACGAAAATAGAAGTTGCAAAGTCTATTCTCCATGCCAGAAAAGAACTTGGAGAGACGTTTGTCATAGTATCGCATGACATGGATTTTGTATCGCAGGTATGCGACAGGGCAGCGCTTATGCGTCTTGGTAAGATTGTGGATATAGGGGAAACTGACGCTGTTTTATCAAAACTTTCCGAGAAGGAGCGGGAGGAAGCTCTGGAAGGAATAGTTAAAGAACTGAAATAACCACACAAATGAGCGCAGATAAACGCAGATGCTCCAAATATTTCTGGAGGATAAGTGATCTCAATAGAGATTAATGGGCAAAAATTAGAAGTTAACGGGGATGCAAGCCTGAGGGATGTCATTGAACGAAGTTCGGCTTTTTATATTCCGGACACAACAATCGGCATCCTGAAAGCAGGTACGAAAAAGGAAGAAGCTACCCCTGAGTATAAAATAACCACTACAAAAGGCGAGTTCAGGATAGAACTGCTCGGCGATTCCACGCTCTGGAATAAATTCAATCATATTTTTCTTAATGTAAATGCACACTGGGAAACCAGAAACTCTATTGCATTCGGTCCTGTCGAAACAGATATAGTCCCCCAGAGGGCAGAGCAAAAATATAACCGATACGATGTTTTTTTTGGAACAGGCGGGTATGATGCAAAAAATACCTACCTCATGTTTGCAAAGGAGAAGCATATCTCAGACTACGGCAGTCCGAAGGATGCGGTTATTGCAAAGGTTATAAGCGGCAGGAGCATTATCGCAAAGCTCAAACAGGGAGACGTTCTGATCAAAATTGAACCTGTGATAAAATGGGAAACCCTTCTTGATAAGATTTCCACCACGGATACGAATATCAAAATTGAAGACGGGATGAAAATTTTTACTTATTTTAAAGTTGATCTGGTAAATGAGTCCCCTGAGGGCGCAGAACATTTTCTTGCACTTATAAGGAACAAAATATTCAACGTGGATACCTTCTCAAACTCCTTCATTTCCGATAATGCTTTAACTGGCGAGGGATGTCCATACGAACACTGGGATGCCAGATCCGAAGGCGCAGTTGTCAGTCGCACCGACGGTCTGGGGAACGGACGGGTATATATCTACAAAGAAGACAGGACATCAAGCGCAGTCCACAGCGTGGTCGGGCATGTTTCGCAGGGAATCGAACTTATAAAGATCGCACAGATGGGAAGCAGGCTTGCTGTTCTCTCCAATCCTGAACGGGTAATGATCCTGGGAATGAGCTTTGTGGATGCGGAAAAGCTCCTGAGTGTAAGGGAATTGAAACTTGAGAAAAGAGGTTATACAGGCGAGGATGCGCTTATCGTGGAACAGGAGCCTGATAATACAATCGGAATAATAGGGGCAGGCGGGGTCACGGCTCTTGGTGTAAAATCCGATAAGATTATCAATGTCAGGTTTTATGATGACCTTGCACCAAAGACACTTGACTTCTTCAGGCATTCTCTGCGTCTGAAAGACCGCCCTCTGGGTCCTTTACCTGTGTTCTACACATACGAAAACACATACCTTTTCAGGTCTGAAAAAGAAGCTGAGGCTTATAAGGAGATAAACCCCGAGAATATCCCAAAGACCAAAGTCAATGCCGGTGAAATCGGTGTAACCAATCAGGCAGCAAAGCGTTACGGCATGATAGGGGTTAAGCTTGTTGATGATCCAAAGTATGGACCCACGGGTGAGAAGTTCGAATGCACGAACATAATCGGAAAGGTGCTTGAACCCCAGCGCCTCAAGGGGATAAATGCCGGTGAAATTATTTACATAAGAGAGGTTTCGTAATGGACACCATAACAAAGATGGTAGTGATCAATTCCACAAAAGTACTGCCGAGCGATGTTGTTATCAAGCTGTATGAATCGAATGCAGACGTGATGATCAAGGAAACATGTTTTGGAGTTATGGTATCGGGAGAACGTTCGGTTGTGGAGGCGCTTCTTGGCAGCATTCGTACAATGGATCCTTACGGCATCTTCATCAAAGAGCGCGGCTTGTCGCCGGGCGAACCTTACCGCTGCCGTGCGACAAGGCGAGGAGGAGCAAGACCGGGATTCCACAATCTTGAGAGCGAGAACAAATTGTTGCCTCATATCGCTTCGGCGCTTCGGGCACTGGATAAAGGTGAAATTCCCAGACTAAAACAAAAAATGAAAAAACTCGATATAGAGAAACTTAAAAGTATAATAAAAGAAACAGAGGTATCGCAATGAAGGTTTTTATTTATCCCACGAACAGTCTTATTCTTTCAGACCTGGTTGAGCGCTTTGGTCATGAACCCCTTGCGATAATGGCGGAAATCGGGAAAAAAGTCAGATCGCAGGGGCTTGATTCGCCTCCCATCAACATCACGCCTGAAGACCCGAAATTCGGGTTGAAATACGCTGCCGTGGAAGTGCCGTCCGGCGTCAGGGGCAGAATGTCGCTGCTTGACCCTCTTATCCAGAATGCAGACGCAGCCATCATAGTGCGCGACCCTGTGGTTTCGTTTGGATGCATGGGATGCGCAAGGACGAATGAGCTTGTCAATTTCCTCATCAGGGCAAAGAAAATCCCGTCGCTGGAATTGGATTATCCAGCAACCGAGGAGGATGCAAAGGAATTTGTATATAAAATCTCAGAATTCCTCAAATCCTTAAAACCCTCGGAGGAAAAGAAATGACTGCTGAAAATCCGTCTGGCGAAGCCCAGAATTCATGTGCTGGATGCGGGATTGAGAAAGAAATAGAACCTAGTGTTCAGCAGGCGTTAAAAAAGATAAGCTCCACTGAAAATCCTGTGAGGATAGCCCAGCTTTCATGCGGCGCTGAATACAGCGGTATACAGAAAGAAATCGATTCCGCGGTCAAGCAGGTCAACGCTGTCATGGTTTATCCTGAAGTGGATATTGCAGAAATCGAAGCTATCGAGGAAGAGTTCGGGCTTAAAGTTGCAAGTCCCGACCTGAAGCTCATGATGGCGCGGGCAAAATCCATTGTGACAGGCAAGGTGCATGTTGATGCCGTGTTCGTTGCAACGTGCTTCAGGTGTGCAGAAGCCGCCCTTGTGAGGAGCGAGGTGCGCCGGTATATCCATGAAAAAACAGGTATTCCTGTGATAAGCTATTCATTCACTGAAAGAACAACAGCTGGTACCCTTCTTACAAGAATGGAAGCTCTTACCACGACTGCGCGGCGAAAGAGTCTCCTTGCAAGGGAGAAGCAGAGCGGTCTGACAGCAGGCATTGACTCAGGCTCAACAACCACAAAAGCCGTTGTCATGAAGGACAATCAGATAATAGGAAAAGGCTGGGTTCCCACGATAAAAGTGATTGACAGCGCTGAGGAAGCTTATACCGCAGCATTGAAAGAGGCAGGCGTCAAGCGTGAAGAAATCCAGGCTCTTGGAACAACGGGTTACGGGCGCTTCCTCATAGGAGAACACTTCAAGGCAGACCTTGTCCAGGAAGAAATCACTGTAAACTCAAAAGGTGCGGTATATCTTGCCGGCAAACAAAAAGGAACCGCTACTGTTCTTGATATCGGGGGAATGGACAACAAGGCGATATCCGTCATAGACGGCATTCCAGGCATGTTCACGATGGGAGGCATCTGCGCAGGTGCGTCCGGGAGGTTCCTTGAAATGACTGCAAAAAGGCTGGGAGTGAGCATCACCGAACTTGGTGCCCTGGCAATGAAAGGAAAGGCTGAGAAAGTTAAAATGAACAGCTACTGCATCGTCTTTGGTATTCAGTCGCTTGTTAATTCACTTGCTGCCGGAAGTGCGCCCGAGGATGTCGCGGCAGCCGCATGCCACAGCGTGGCAGAGCAGTTATTCGAACAGCAGCTTCAGGAAATCGATGTGAAAGAACCTGTAATTATGTGCGGGGGTACCGCTCTCATTGAAGGTTTGCCAAGAGCGGTTGAGGAACTGCTTAAAGTGAAGGTCATAGTTCCTGATAATGCGCAGTATATAGGGGCTGTTGGAGCAGCCTTGCTGGTATCAGGATTTATAAATCCCCGCGTTTAATGCGGGGTCTTAGAGGATATAATGGAAGAGCTTGAGACAATTGTTGTGGAATCCCCGGATGCCACCGGCGCAAAGACAACCCGTACCCTTATACAGGACACGCTCTCAGACCTTGCCCTGAACCGGGTTATAGAAAAATTAAAAGTTTTTGTTGACCCTGTTGAGCCTGTTTTTATATTTGCAGCGCTTCTGCGCTTAGGGACGCCTGCAATCAAGCTCAAGGATTTCGCCAAGGTGGAGATGGGGTCGCTTGGCAAGGATGAGGTGAAGATAGAACTGCAGAGGGAAGCATACACGGTGAAACTGCTCAATAAGCTCTGGGAGAGATACGGCAAGGAGAATATCGAGCAGCCGGATAAAAAAATCATCGTCGTAAAAACCGACCCCATAAAAGAGGTGGATGTGCTGGGTGAGCTTGTAATCGATGAACCCAGGCAGGAAGTACTTGACAGGCTTATTGATGCCATCGCGCTTCGCATTATTCCCGAAGGCTTCAGGGTCAGAAAACATGAGCTTTCAAGCTCGCATGTTCTTTTTGTGGCTTCGGAGGATACGCTTAAACCCGAGTGGCTCGCGAAAGCAAAGGACATACTGGAGTCGCTTCGGAGGGAAGAACATGCTTGAGCCTGTGATGTACGTGGGAGGGGTTTACAAGCACAACCAGCTTGTGGAACTGGTGGAAGACCTGGGGGGCTATATCCTCCAGAAGAATGTGATGCAGACCGAAGTTGTCCTGCTGATGCTCGTCCCGATAAACGATACGGCGATTGTCGAGGCTAAGGCAAAAGAGCTTCTGGGAAAGCTTACAAGAGCTCCCCTTACCGGAAGCGAGATTGCAACGGTTGCGCCTACGCTTGCATACCATCATCTTCCCCATCTTGACTGCGATGTGGCAGAGTTCCTTCGAAAGCAGGGCGCAAAGACCAACATGATCGGACTGGCAAGGGGCGTTGGAAAGAGGATATGCCAGCTTACTTCGTATGAAAGAGACCTTATCAACGAGCACGACCTTGCGGTTTTTGTTCTGGGGAATTACGAGCACTGCATCATCGAGAAGTCAAAGAGGCTCTACGAAGGGATAGAGATACCCATCGTGGTCACGGGCGCGCCTGAACTCAGGACCGAGGATGTCCCGAATGCAACAGCATACGTGGGGAGCTTTGGCAGAATCCTGCATCACATGCGCCATTCCGAGGAGCTCCGGACGCTGGATAAGCTTGCAGAGGTCATAGGGAAGGCACTGGACAATGTGAGGCTGGAACTTGCGAAGGACCCGCCTTCGGTTGCGCCGCCGCGCATCAAGAAGGAAATAGAGGAGCAGATACCCGAGATTGTGGACAGCCTGCATCCATTACCAATCACGATACAGATGAACGGAGCAAGGGTGAAGCTGCCGTATGAGGAGTACCATGAGAGGATAGAGAATATCAGGTTTGTGGAAGGGGTTACGATGAAGGAGGTGGCGCAGGTGCTTCCTTCGAAGATGAGGAATTTTATATTGATAAAGGCGCTGCCGAAGTCAGAGACGGGGTTTGTGATATGAGCATTGGAATGTGAATTAACAAGATTCCGTAAGAGGTAGGTGGTATAGATGGGAGAGATTAATGGAATTAGAGGTTAACGATTTGTTTTCTAAAGCGCTTTCGCATACTATTGAAGAAATTGGCCTCCCGAACATAAGATTCTCCCTTGAAAATAATTTTCAAGAGATACAAAAAGCTCATGATTCAATTCATGAATTTGTGTATTTAGCTTCTCTCTGTGTACCATTAACGGATAAAACAAATTGGTATTCTAAATCTGCATTCCTTACCTACCATTGGGAGGCTTTCTCATCAGCACACCGATCTTTTTTAGAAGCCCTTACAGGATATTACAATGTTGCATTTACTCTTCTTAGGTCAACGCATGAGCTAATTATTAAAGGGGCATTTTTTGAATGTTTGGCGCACAGAAAATTTCGTGAAAGAGCTGAAGTTTTGGAGAAAGACAAAAGTGGTAGGCGTTTAAAGGATATGATAACCAAAACTATAGGTGGCAAAGAAGACTTAGAGAAAACATCAGCTACAATCCATGATATGCTTATGGTTACAGTTGATGACAAAGTTTTCATAGAGCAATCGGCTTATCGCCCGTCAGTAAAAACGATTGTAGAGCAGCTTTCGGAGTGGGGGATACTTGAACCGATTGAAAAGCCAGTTGAAGCGCTATACAATATTTACAAAAAATTATCAGCCGATGTTCATGTAATCCCGAACAACACAGATGTTGGAAGACGACTTCTTTTAGAAGAAGAATTTTATGAAGTAAAAGTTATTCCTAAGGAATTAAGTAAATTCATGAGTGATTTGCATGATGTTGTCGATATTGGTATTGTTATTGAATTGAACACCTTAAGTGAATGGATTATTCAGGACAAAAAAACAATTGACAAGCTTGCAGAGCGAGTGGCTGTTATAGAAGATTTAGAATTGAAAAACAGCTTAGAGAGGCTCAAAAAATTAATCTAATATGAAAGAGGATATAAAATACGAAATGGTCGTATATTGGAGCGAAGATGACGACGCCTACATCGTGGAAGTACCCGAACTTCCCGGTTGCATGGCAGACGGCAGGACTTACGAGGAAGCGATAAAAAACACTCTCACTGTGATAAAAGAATGGATAGAAACTGCTATGGAGCTTGGAAGGGAAATCCCAAAACCCAGAGGCAGGCTGATATACGCTTAGAGAAGCAAGCCTTTTTTAGCATGCGCCGACCGCTGCTCTCATACTATCGGCGCCGAACAGTCTAAAAATATAATTACTGAAGCAAAAATCCTCTTTCTTAGCGCCAATAACAATCCTGCTTAAGTTCAAAAAGTCTACCACCATGATATTAGTACCCAGCAGGATTTTACCACTCATTCACGTCAACCTGCTCACAGCTCGCTTCAATGGCTTGAGTCATAGCTTGAATATCCTCCGCCTCTATAATACCGGAAAAACGAAGGAATTTCTTGCCAGGCACACCTTTTAGATGAGATTTAGCCAATGCCTGAGCAAAATCAAGCACTTGATGTTGAAGCTCAGGTGACATATTATTAAGTTGCTTTGCAATATTTTGCATGATTGTCGAAACTTCTGCCATGTATTATTATACAGCAACAACAGATTTAATATTTTCTGTAATTTTTAGATTTTTGAACCACGCCCTCGCTGATTCGGTAACTATCAGCGCCGAACAGTCTAAAAATCTGATATACGAGGCAAAAATTTACCATAGAACTGAAATAAGGATAAATACCAAAAAACCAATAATAACCTCGGGAGAAACTATGGAACTAAAATCTGTAAAAATCATTGCGCCGCCTGACACAAACCTGATTCTCGGGCAAACTCATTTCATCAAAAGCGCTGAGGATTTATACGAAGCCCTCATCACCTCCTGTCCTGGCATCAAATTCGGGCTTGCGTTCTGCGAAGCCTCAGGCAAGTGCCTTGTCAGGAGCGATGGAAACGACGAGGAACTGATAAAAGCAGCCCAGGATAATGCCCTTGCCATCGGATGCGGTCACAGCTTTCTGGTATTCATGAGGGACGCCTATCCAGTAAATGTCCTGAATGCAGTAAAAAACGTACAGGAAGTATGCAATATATTCTGCGCCACCGCAAATCCTGTCGAGGTCGCCATAGCAGAAACACGACAGGGAAGGGGTATACTCGGCGTAATAGATGGCGAAAAACCGAAAGGCATTGAGAGCGCAGGGGATAAAGAAGAAAGAAAATCCTTCCTCCGTACCATCGGCTATAAGAGATAATTGATATGGATCACCTGAAAGTCAGGGTTCCCGCCACTTCCGCCAATCTCGGCGCGGGCTTTGATGTATTCGGCATCGCATTAGAAGTTCCTTTCGACATAATAGAAGTTGAAAAAAGCAAAAGGACAGAGATAATAGTCACTGGAAGGGACTCGAAGCAGGTACCCCTTGACCCGCGAAAGAATACTGCTGGAATTGTTGCCTCAGCTCTTGGAAAACCTGTAAAAATCACTATACACAGGGACATTCCCCTCTCAAGTGGGCTTGGAAGCAGCGCTGCGCCCGCTGCAGGAGTGGCGTTTGCAATGAACGAGATTTATGGTCTCGGGCTTTCAAAGGAAGAACTTGTCCAGATAGCAGCGCAGGGAGAGAAAGCAGTTTCAGGAGCACCTCATGCAGATAACGTGGCACCTGCCATCTACGGCGGCTTTGTGATAGTTCATAATAACAACATAATCTCTCTTAATCCTGAAAATATAGGCATAGTTGCACTTCATCCCGACATAGTTGTCAGCACGCGGAGAGCCCGTGCCATCCTGCCCAAAAAAATTTCACTTCCTGATATTTCCTTTAATACAGGAAGCGCCGCGTCTATGGTTGTGGGCATGATGAAAAGCGATATAAGGCTCATAGGAGAAAGCATGGAGAACAGGGTGATCGAAAAGATACGCTCAAAACTTATCACTGGATATACACAGGTCAAGAAAAGCGCGCTTCGTGCCGGGTCGGCTGGAGTAACAATAAGCGGTTCTGGACCGACTATGATTGCAGTTTGCAGGATGGATGAAAGGGAAAATATCGCAGAGGCTATGGCACAGGCTTTTTCGAAGAAACGCATCAAGAGCGAGGCTTTTATCACCACAATCGGAAGAGGGATAGAAATTATAGAATGATTTTTAATATATTCAAGTTTATAAAATCAAATATGCGAAAACTATTTATGTTGAGCCAGTCAATATATACATGTTCGTTGAATAACGAACAAGATAAGCGGGTTCATTTTTTCAACGATACCACCCACTCCCCTTCCCGCTTATCTTTTTGCTTTTCATCATAGACCAGGATGCGAAGACTGAATATTGTTAAGAAATTAATTACTTAACAAATAAAAGAATACGAAAGCCAATGCATCCAATAATTATAATTTCTCTTTTTACTACACTGCGCTCGGAATTTCCCCAACCGCCGGACTCGGTTATAATGGCTTTCCGGATTCTGACAGTTTTGTTTGTGATGATGGGCGACAATGATGGATAAGCTCAGTTTGCTGGGGCAAACGCGAGGAGATTTGCAGAGTCGAGAGGGTTAAAGTTTACAGGTTTAATCGGGCTCCTTGTAGCAGCAGTAAAAACCGATAAACTGACAGATGAAAAAGCTGTGGAAACTCTTAACGCGCTGGCAAAAAGCGACTTCAGGATAAGCCTTCCGCTTTACCTGTGGGCGCTTGAGAAAATTGAGTGATGATTATGGCGCACATGGTGTAATTATGCAGCCGAAGCCTGTAGTGCAGTGGTCAATCATGCGAGGCTCTGATCTTACGACTATGGTTTGAATCCTCGCCGGGCTACTTTTCCCCAATTTTATAGCCCATTTTGCTCCTATTCTTAGGCCTCAGCCTGTGCGAATAGAATATCAACCGGCAACTCAATAGATTCTTCCTTTAATTTTTCGAACCTCTTTTTAAAATTCAAAATCGCAAACCCCAGGACATTTCCTGTGCTATCCACCCGCTCCCAAATATCGTTTCCAACATCCTTAAAGAATCCTTTCTTAGAGGGGATTGAGGTTATCTCAAGAAAGTCCCCTTCTTCATCAAACCATATATTCATTTTTCCCATATTGTTGCACCTGTCTTAATCCTGTCTGTATAGAATGCAGTTATTAGGAATCCGGCGTCATAGAGTAATTTTGCCGCAACGAGTAAATACTTTTCCGTTACAGGCGTTCTCGTATAAAAGCGATAAAAAAGCCAGACAGAGCTATCTTGATTACTCTCTTTTATGATATCAGGGTCTGCTAATGTTTCTTTGATTCGTTCAAGTTGCCCTTGCATTTCTTGCCTTTTTAAAATGTGCTCTAATCTTTTTTCAGTTAAATGAATAGACTTACCAGACACATCGGTTATCGCAATCAAAAAACCACCATTTCTTTAAATGCATTCTTTGAATATAATATCCTATGTTTAGGTAGTGGGAGGAAAAAAGAGAGTTTCGTAAAGGAAGGTCGATAAATTACGAAATTAACTGAGCCGGCGGCAATTTCGATAAAATTATTATTTTTGATCCAATCCTGTACATCATTTCTGAAATTTATAAATTACCATAAATTAATTTGTGGCGCTTCCGCAAAACCCCAGGCGCTCTTGGCTATTTATTAGCTTTTTTCCTGGAAATTCCCTCAATTCTGAACTAAAAATAGGCTTATTATTTGAGTGAAAATGACAAAAATATAGCATTCTTGTTGTTTTTTTAAAAAATCTACTGCAACTGTCAAATTTGGGGGTAAAATTCATGAAAACTATATATAGTATGCTCATAATGATAATTATTGATGGCACCTGGGAGAAGAAATGAAGCCAGGAATGAAAATTATCCCTCAAGCTCTGGTCAGTCTGCGCAGGAAAAATCGGAGGTTTAGAATATGAAAGGAAATTATAAAATTGGAATTGCAGTTTTACTGTTGTTTACAATAACATCAGCGTCGGCAGCTACACAAATCGGAGATAATATAACTGTTGTGAATAACGTCACAGCACAGAACTTTATAGGTAATTTAAATTGGGGCTATTTATCAGGAGTTCCTGCAGATTTTCCGAACTCATCAGTTCCTGGTTTGCAGACCAACGACTCTTACTTCAATGGCTCGGTATTTCCACTATCAACAAACTTTAGAAATGACAGCTTACTTTTAATCTCAACATATGGAACCAGCTTCCCGAACTCATCAGTTCCTGCTTTGCAGACCAACGATTCTTACTTCAATGGCTCGGTATTTCCATTATCAACAAACTTTAGAAATGACAGCTTACTTTTAATCTCAACATATGGAACTAACTTCCCGAACTCATCAGTTCCTGGTTTGCAGACCAACGACTCTTACTTCAATGGCTCGGTATTTCCACTATCAACAAACTTTAGAAATGACAGCTTACTTTTAATCTCAACATATGGAACTAACTTCCCGAACTCATCAGTTCCTGCTTTGCAGACCAACGACTCTTACTTCAATGGTTCGGTATTTCCATTATCAACAAACTTTAGAAATGACAGCTTACTTTTAATCTCAACATATGGAACTAACTTCCCGAACTCATCAGTTCCTGCTTTGCAGACCAACGACTCTTACTTCAACGGCTCGGTATTTCCAGCATCAACAAACTTCAATAACAATTCTTTACAGATTTCGGTGAACAATTTACAGACCAACGACTCTTACTTCAATGGCTCGGTATTTCCAGCATCAACAAACTTCAATAACAATTCTTTACAGATTTCGGTGAACAATTTACAGACCAACGACTCTTACTTCAATGGTTCAGTATTTCCAGCATCAACAAACTTCAATAACAATTCTTTACAGATTTCGGTGAACAATTTAAAGACCAATGACAGCTACTTTAATGGAACAGTTTATCCTAACTCAACAAATTTCAGGAATGATAGCTTACTTTTAATTGCGACATATTCAGGGAACTTCCCTAATTACAGTTTAACCAATACTAATTATTCAAATAACAGCATAATGAGTTGTGGAAATTCTTGTCATGATGCTTATTTCGTGAATTACTCCGCATTTCAAAGTGGAGTTAGAAGTAATATCTCATCAAGCAGCGGGCTTGTATCTTACAATTCTACGACAGGAGTAATATCGGATAGCATCAATTCATCTGCAAATCTGTATAGTATGAACGCAAGCAACATCACGTCAGGTAACCTGTCTGTCAACAGGCTCAATAACGGCACAGGCGCATCTTCAACGACTTATTGGCAGGGCAATGGAGTCTGGAACACCCCCACCCTAACAGCCATAATGAATAGCGCGGCAGCAGACATTCCCATGACTAACGCCTATCAATGGTATAATGCTACCAGCCTGAACGTAACGTCTGGTACATGGTATTTATCTGGACAAGCTACTATTGGAAATAATCAAGGCGGCGGCGCCGGCAGCAACAAAGGGAATGTGACTTGTGTAATGTGGGCAAGCTCAACACCAAGAGTAAATATAAGTGCATCCGAATCCTATATTCAAGCTACCGCAAACGGTGTTTTCGGTTATGCAAACCTTTATATGAGCGGAATATTTACTACAAATTCTGCCCCAATGATTAGCGTATCATGTATAGGCACTGTGGGAGGTCAGGTGATTGACTCTACCACAGATTTCGTTACTGGAAATGCAACAGTGATTACAGCTTTAAAAGTGGGATAAAAATATGCCAATAGATGAAAAATAGCCATGAAGCTATATCTCCTTCTATTTTTGGCAGTTTTCGCAATCGGTGTAGCTTCGGCTGACGTCAGCATTGTAAACGACACTCTTTTCAACCTTAACAACGGTGCTTTCATTAACGTCCTTTCAGTCCAGAACTCAACCAATATCACTGTATACAACTCAACCAATTCACCGGTATCCACGCTCCAGTTTTACATCAACGGCACAGCGACAGGATTCACCGCAAATACCAATAAAACGCTCTCGAATATTTCTTATGATAATGTTACCGATGTCGTAACATACACCGGGAATGGCGCTGATGGCTATCTCAATATCTCTGCGCGAATGCAGGTATCATCGGTAAAATATGTTTTCAAGGTTGATGGAGTTGTTGACCAGATGCAGCAATCCAATGCTACCGGGTGGGTGACATTCAATTACACAGGATGGAGCCAGAATCAGCATGACTTTGAAATATCCAATCGAACGTATGTTCCTCCAGCACCCACAAACCTGATTAATGTCACCGGTAACTTTTACGTGAACCATAGCTGGCAGGCAGGATCAGGAAACATAACGGATTCGTACAACGTAAGCGTCAATGGTACCTCGCATAACGGTACAAACAGTACCTATTACAATAATTCAGGTTTAGCTCCGCACGGCTGGAGCAACATCTCGGTATATGCATACAACAGTTCAGGAGCAGGCACGTTGAACAGCACTGCTGTATCCCAGAACACCCGGGTCCCGAACAATCCAGTAACGATAACTAATATTTCAGATTCATATAATCTCAATGACAGTGAGACTCTTTATATAGCTGCGAATTGCACTGACATAGACGGCGACACATGCATTTTTAACAGAAATTTCACTCAGGGGACATTCAATTCATCTACAGGAATACTCAACTGGCAGGCAGGATACGGAAATTATAGCTGGCAGATTAACGTCACTGATGGGTATGGTTCAGTTTCTACGAAGAATTTCACAGTTCAGGTAAACGACATTCATCCCCCATCGCAGGTAACTAATTTCCATAACACTACTGTCCCCACAAAGAATTCAGTCAATGTTGCATGGAACGCAAGCAATGATGCAAACGGCTCTGGAATCAAGGAATACAGAATTGAGCAAACCAATGCATCGTTCAATTACATGACCATCGATAGACCAACAATAAATGCAACCGGAATAGCATCGGGGTACGAGAACGATTCTTACTGGTATACTTTCAAGACCAATGAACCAATTAACTGTCTGGAATGCCACGTCACAGGAAGGACGAGGGTAGGCAATTTCTGGACTAAATTCAATACCGCGTACCTTTACTTGATGGTGCATGCACCGGATAATGACACAAATACAAGCGATGAAACGATAAGACTTGCATTTGACGTGAACAGAGATGGTGGCACCGCTCCGCAGCCGGATGACCAGATGTATGAAATTAGTGAGCAGAACAACCTTGTCCGCTATACAGGCAACGGCACAGCTTGGGTCGTAAACAGTACCAGTGCAGTGAGTGCTGTTGCTGGTGCAGGTACACATGCGCCAAGATATGAGATAAGAATTCCACTATCTGAGATAGGCAACCCCTCTGACAGCACACTTATAAATTTCCTGTTTGATAATGGATGTACCGCCGGCACCGATTTCATAGAGAGGCACACATATTTCCCGTTAAATGCAAACTCCAGCGTGGACAATCCGAGTACGTGGGGATTGATAACATTCAGGAACCTCACGGATTATGTTCAGATAGCCAATACCCCAGCAACTTCTTATTTGATTGGGGGTCTATCGGAAAGTTACAGGTATAACTTCACAGCTAAAGCCGTGGATAATGTCGGCAATACAGGTCAGCGTTCAGACCCATTGATTATTGAGACTGCGGAAGAAATTGGTTTCAATATCTCAGGATATGTTCTTAATTACCTTGGAAATCCGATACAAAATGCTTATGTCCAGACCGCCAGTCTCTATATTGTAAGTACGGGTTCAAATGGCGATTATATCTTAGAAGAACTAATTAATGGCACGTATAATCTTACTGCAAGCAGCGGAGTTTACAGCAGCGATATCACACAAGTTACAGTAAATGGTGCTGATGTTTATAATGTCAATATCACAATTCCGGATATTACTGCAAACGCTACAAACTTAAACACTACATGTGGGAATTTCTATTGCAACTCAACATGGACTGCTGGAGGTAACACTACATCGTTTAATATAAGCCAGAATGGGACATGGAATAATGGCACTGCCAATAATTATTTTAACGTCTCGATCAGTCCGCATGGATACAGCAATATCACAGTGTTTGGTTACAATGACTATACAAGAGCTCTCAGTATTGGAAGTGTAACGCAGAACACTTCAATCCAGAACAACCCTGTTACAATAGGCAACATATCAGATAGCTATTCATTGGTTGAAGGGCAAACCCTGAGTATATATCCAAATTCAACCGATGCGGATAACGATACTCCGACGTTTGCCAGTAATTTCACGAACGGTACGTTCTACGCGAATAACGGCACGCTGCTCTGGACGACTACGGGCAGCGATACAGGCATCCATTCCTGGCAGATAAACGTGACAGACGGGTACGGCTCAGTCTCCTCGGCTAATTTCACGGTAACTGTGACTTCATTCGGGGTGAGCCTGACAAATATATCTGCATTAACAAATACTACTGTTGCAGGAACAAATGCGACCTATATTCTCAATCTGACCAATAACGGCACAGCAGGAACGGATTCGTATAATCTCACGATCGATAATACAAACGGAGCATCCGCTTTCTTGAACATCTCCTCGAATTTTGTGTATGTGCCTCAAAATGGAAGCGTAATATTCGCACTCAATGTAACCAATTCATCGTCAGGAACATTCTATGTCAATGTCACGGCAACCTCGGTGAATGACTCAACTAAGTTTGCTTACGTCAATACCACCACGACTGTGAATGCCGTCAGGGCAGTCAGCCTGACCGTAAATACAACCTCACAGACAACATCTGCTGGAACCAATGCCACTTACGTACTCAACCTCACCAACAAAGGCACTGATGCAGATACCTATACTCTCCTTGTAACCAATTCCAGCAGTGCCTCCGTAGCATTGCTGAACATCTCCTCGCCCACTTCTACGCTCAGTCCGGGTCAGAGCCTGATCTTCGCTCTCAACGTCACCAATACCTCTTCGGGTAACTTCAGCGTCAATGTAACCGCAACCTCAAGCAGCGATGCCACAAAATTCGCCTATGTCAATACCACAACGACTGTGAATGCTGTCCGGTCTGTTAGTTTAAGCATAGACGCTACTTTAAAGGACACCGATGCCGGCGTGAATGCCACCTACGTGCTCAATCTTACCAATAACGGCAGCGACCCGGATTCCTACACCTTGCTGGTAACCAACGCAAGCAATGCCTCCGTAGCGGCTCTCAATATCTCCTCGCCCACTTCTACGCTCAGTCCGGGTCAGAGCTTGATCTTCTCGCTCAATGTAACCAATACTTCCTCAGGCACATTCCTTGTGAACGTAACCGCAATCTCGCAGGGCAACAATTCGAAGTTCGCCAGCGTGAATACTACAACAGCAATTGGTGCTGTCCGGGCTGTCAGTTTAAGCATAGACGCTACTTCAAAGAGCACCGATGCCGGCGTGAATGCCACCTACGTGCTCAACCTCACCAATAACGGCAGCGATCTGGATACCTATACTCTCCTTGTAACCAATGCAAGCAGTGCCTCTGTAGCATTGCTGAACATCTCCTCCCCAACATCCATTATAGGTTCAGGTCAGAGCCTGATCTTCGCCCTTAACGTCACCAATACCTCTTCGGGCAACTTCAGCGTCAATGTAACCGCAACCTCAAGCGATGCCACAAAGTTTGCTTACGTCAATACCACCACGACTGTGAATGCTGTCCGGGCTGTGAGTCTGAGTGTGGATTCAGCTACAAAAACAACCACAACAGGAACCAATGCCACCTACGTGCTCAACCTCACCAACAACGGGACTGATGCAGATACCTATACTCTTGTCGTTACTAACGCAAACAGTGCCTCAACCGCTCTTCTGAATACCTCATTGAGCCAGAGCCTGAATGCAGGACAGAGTGTTATATTCGCCCTTAACGTCACCAATACCTCTTCGGGCAACTTCAGCGTCAATGTAACCGCAACCTCAAACAGCGATGCCACGAAATTCGCCTATGTCAATACCACAACGACTGTGAATGCTGTCCGGGCTGTGAGTCTGAGTGTGGATTCTGCTACAAAAACAACCACAGCGGGAACCAATGCCACCTATGTGCTCAACCTCACCAACAACGGTACTGATGCAGATACCTATACTCTCGTCGTTACGAACGCGAACAGTGCTTCAACCGCTCTTCTGAACACCTCATTGAGCCAGAGCCTGAATGCAGGACAGAGTGTTATATTAGCCCTTAACGTCACCAATTCTTCTGCCGGTGCTGGCACTTTCAAGGTGAACGTATCTGCTACCTCAAGTGATCCCACGAAATTCGCCTATGTCAATACCACCACGACTATGAATGCCATCAGGGCAGTGAACCTGAGTGTGGATTCAGCTACAAAAACAACCACTGCGGGAACCAATGCAACCTATATACTCAACCTCACCAACAACGGTACTGATGCAGATACCTATACTCTCCTTGTAACCAATGTAAGCAGTGCCTCTGTAGCATTGCTGAACATCTCCTCCCCAACATCCACGCTCGGTTCAGGTCAGAGCCTGATCTTCGCCCTTAACGTCACCAATACCTCTTCGGGCAACTTCAGCGTCAATGTAACCGCAACCTCAAGCAGCGATGCCACAAAGTTTGCTTACGTCAATACCACCACGACTGTGAATGCTGTCCGGGCTGTGAGTCTGAGTGTGGATTCTGCTACAAAAACAACCACAACAGGAACCAATGCCACCTACATCCTCAACCTCACCAACAACGGCAGCGATCCGGATACCTATACTCTCGTCGTTACGAACGCGAACAGTGCCTCAACCGCTCTGCTGAACACCTCATTAAGCCAGAGCCTGAATGCAGGACAGAGTGTTATATTAGCCCTTAACGTCACCAATACTTCTGCCGGTACTGGCACTTTCAAAGTGAACGTGTCTGCTACCTCAAACAGCGATGCCACAAAATTCGCCTATGTCAATACCACTACGACTGTGAATGCAGTCAGGGCAGTCAGCCTGAGTGTGGATTCTGCTACAAAAACAACCACAGCAGGATCCAATGCCACCTACGTACTCAACCTCACCAACAACGGTACTGATGCGGATACCTATACTCTCGTCGTTACTAATGCGAACAGTGCCTCAACCGCCCTTCTGAATACCTCACTGAGCCAGAGCCTGAATGCAGGACAGAGTGTTATATTAGCCCTTAACGTCACCAATACTTCTGCCGGTGCTGGCACTTTCAAGGTGAACGTATCTGCTACCTCAGACAACGATGCCACGAAATTCGCCTATGTTAATACCACCACGACTGTGAATGCCATCAGGGCAGTGAGCCTGAGTGTGGATTCAGCTACAAAAACAACCACTGCGGGAACCAATGCAACCTATATACTCAACCTCACCAACAACGGTACTGATGCAGATACCTATACTCTCCTTGTAACCAATGCCAGCAGTGCCTCCGTAGCATCGCTGAACATCTCCTCCCCAACATCCACGCTCGGTTCAGGTCAGAGCCTGATTTTCGCTCTTAACGTCACCAATACCTCTTCGGGCACGTTCAAGGTGAATGTAACCGCAACCTCAAGCAGCGATGTCACAAAATTCGCTTACGTCAATACCACTACGACTGTGAATGCAGTCAGGGCAGTCAGCCTGAGTGTGGATTCTGCTACAAAAACAACCACAGCAGGAACCAATGCCACCTACATCCTCAACCTCACCAACAACGGCAGCGATCCGGATACCTATACTCTCCTTGTAACCAATGCCAGCAGTGCCTCTGTAGCATTGCTGAACATCTCCTCTCCAACATCCACGCTCAGTTCAGGTCAGAGCCTGATCTTCTCGCTCAACGTCACCAATACTTCTGCCGGTGCTGGCACTTTCAAGGTGAACGTAACCGCAACCTCAAGCAACGATGCCACAAAATTCGCCTATGCCAATACCACCACGACTGTGAATGCCATCAGGGCAGTCAGTCTGAGTGTGGATTCAGCTACAAAAACAACCACAGCAGGAACCAATGCCACCTACATCCTCAACCTCACCAACAACGGTACTGATGCCGATACCTATACTCTCCTTGTAACCAATGCCAGCAGTGCCTCTGTAGCATTGCTGAACATCTCCTCTCCAACATCCACGCTCGGTTCAGGTCAGAGCCTGATCTTCGCCCTTAACGTCACCAATACCTCTTCGGGCACGTTCAAGGTGAACGTAACCGCAACCTCAAGCAGCGATGCCACAAAATTCGCTTACGTCAATACCACCACGACTGTGAATGTTGTCAGGGCAGTCAGCCTGAGTGTGGATTCTGCCACAAAAACAACCACAGCAGGAACCAATGCAACCTATAGCCTCAACCTCACCAACAACGGCAGCGATCCGGATACCTATACTCTCGTCGTTACGAACGCGAACAGTGCCTCAACCGCTCTTCTGAATACCTCATTGAGCCAGAGCCTGAATGCAGGACAGAGTGTTATAATCGCCCTTAACGTCACCAATACTTCTGCCGGTGCTGGCACTTTCAAAGTGAACGTGTCTGCTACCTCAAACAGCGATGCCACAAAATTCACCTATGTTAATACCACCACGACTGTGAATGCAGTCAGGGCAGTCAGCTTGAGTGTGGATTCTGCTACAAAAACAACCACAGCAGGAATCAATGCAACCTACGTGCTCAACCTCACCAACAACGGTACTGATGCGGATACCTATACTCTCGTCGTTACTAACGCAAACGGTGCTTCAACCGCTCTTCTGAATACCTCATTGAGCCAGAGCCTGAATGCAGGACAGAGTGTTATAATCGCCCTTAACGTGACCAATACTTCTGCCGGTGCAGGCACTTTCAAGGTGAACGTATCTGCTACCTCAGACAACGATGCCACAAAATTCACCTATGTCAATACCACCACGACTGTGAATGCAGTCAGGGCAGTGAGCCTGAGTGTGGATTCTGCTACAAAAACAACCACAGCAGGAACCAATGCCACCTACGTGCTCAACCTCACCAACAACGGCACTGATGCGGATACCTATACTCTCGACGTTACTAACGCAAACAGTGCCTCAACTGCTCTTCTGAACACCTCATTGAGCCAGAGCCTGAATGCAGGACAGAGTGTTATAATCGCCCTTAACGTCACCAATACCTCTTCGGGCACTTTCACGGTGAACGTATCTGCTAACTCAAGTGATCCCACGAAATTCGCTTACGTCAATACCACCACGACTGTGAATGCCTTCAGGGAAGTCAATTTAAGCATAGACGCTACTTCAAAGGACACCGATGCCGGCGTGAATGCCACTTACGTGCTCAATCTTACCAATAACGGCAGCGACCCGGATTCCTACACCTTGCTGGTAACCAACACAAGCAATGCCTCCGTAGCAGCTCTCAATATCTCCTCGCCCACATCGACTCTGGCGCCAGGAGCGAGTTTGATCTTCTCGCTCAATGTAACCAATACTTCCTCAGGCGCATTCCTTGTGAACGTAACCGCAATCTCGCAGGGCAACAATTCGAAGTTCGCCAGCGTGAATACCACAACAGCGGTTGGTGCTGTCCGGGCTGTCAGTTTAAGCATAGACTCTTCTTCAAAGAGCACCGATGCCGGCGTGAATGCCACCTACGTGCTCAACCTCACAAACAATGGCACAAACCCGGATTCTTACATTCTTATTGTTACTAACGCAAGCAATGCCTCTGTAGCATTGCTGAACATCTCCTCTCCAACATCCACGCTCGGTTCAGGTCAGAGCCTGATCATCGCCCTTAACGTCACCAATACTTCCTCAGGCACGTCCCTTGTGAATGTAACCGCAACCTCAAGCAACGATGCCACGAAATTCGCTTACGTCAATACCACCACGACTGTGAATGTTGTCCAGTCTGTCAGTTTAAGCATAGACGCTATTTCAAAGGACGCCGATGCCGGTGTGAATGCCACCTACGTGCTCAATCTTACCAATAACGGCAGCGACCCGGATTCCTACACCTTGCTGGTAACCAACGCAAGCAATGCCTCCGTAGCAGATCTCAATATCTCCTCGCCAACATCGACTCTGGCACCAGGAACGAGTTTGATCTTCTCGCTCAACGTCACCAATACCTCTTCGGGCACATTCCTTGTGAACGTAACAGCAATCTCGCAGGGCAACAATTCGAAGTTTGCCAGTGTAAATACCACAACAGCGCTTGGTGCTGTTCGGGCAGTCAGTTTAAGCATAGACGCTACTTCAAAGAGCACCGATGCCGGCGTGAATGCCACTTATGTGCTCAACCTCACAAACAATGGCACAAACCCGGATTCTTACATTCTTATTGTTACTAACGCAAGCAATGCCTCCGTAGCATTGCTGAACATCTCCTCCCCAACATCCACGCTCGGTTCAGGTCAGAGCCTGATCTTTGCACTTAACGTCACCAATACATCCTCGGGCACATTCCTTGTGAACGTAAGTGCAATCTCGCAGGGCAACAATTCGAAGTTCGCCAGTGTAAATACAACAACAGCGCTTGGTGCTGTCCGGGCTGTCAGTTTAAGCATAAACGTTACTTCAAAGAGCACCGATGCCGGCATGAATGCCACCTACGTGCTTAATCTTACCAATAACGGTACTGATCCGGATACCTATACTCTCCTTGTAACCAATACCAGCAGTGCCTCCGTAGCATTGCTGAACATCTCCTCTCCAACATCCACGCTCGGTTCAGGTCAGAGCCTGATCATCGCCCTTAACGTCACCAATACTTCTGCAGGTATATTCCCGGTCAATGGCACAGCCACATCGCAGAATGATCCAACCAAGTTCGCCTATGTCAATACCACAACCACAGTGACTGCACCGGGAGCACCTAACATAACGAGCTTTGCTCCCTCATTGACAGTCAGCGATACAGCAGGGGCGACAAGGATCTTTAATATCACAGCCAACCAGACCGTGAACGTGACCTGGTACATCAATGGAACAAATGTTTCGACCAATATCGGTGTGACCGATGCGAATTATACCAATACCAGTGCAGTCGCAGGATTCTGGAACGTAACCGCAATTGCAACCAATGATAACGGCATGGATTCAAAGACATGGCTCTGGAATGTTACTTCTCCACCACCCACCCCAACTCCAACACCTACTCCAACACCCTCTCCAGCACCCACCCCAACTCCAACGCCAACCATATCACCGGTAATCACAGGGTTTGCTCCATCTTCGCTAGCAAATGATATCGTGGGTGCAACTCGAACATTCACCATAACTGTAAACCAGATCGTGAACGTAACCTGGTATATCAATGGAACACAGGTTCAGACCAATACGAGTGTAACCGATGCCGGTTATGCCAACACCAGTGCAGTCCTTGGCGTATGGAACATAACAGCCACAGCAACCAATACCAATGGTGTTGTATCACAGGTGTGGATATGGAATGTCACAGAAGCTCCGACAGGAGCACCTAATATAACCAGTTTTGCCCCGTCTTCGCCTGTAACTGATATCGTGGGTGCAACTCGAACCTTCAACATCACCGTAAACCAGATCGTGAACGTAACCTGGTATATCAACGGGAGCCAGGTTCAGACCAATACGAGTGTGACCGATGCCGGTTATACCAACACCAGTGTCCTTGGCGTATGGAACATAACAGCCACAGCAACCAATACCAATGGCGTTGTATCACAGGTGTGGATATGGAACGTGACAGCAGCACCGACAGGAGCACCTAATATAACCAGTTTTGCCCCGGCGTCGCCTGTAAATGATATGATGGGTGCAACTCGAATCTTCAACATCACCGTAAACCAGATCGTGAACGTAACCTGGTATATCAACGGGACGCAGGTTCAGACCAATATGAGTGTGACCGATGCCAGTTATACCCGCACCATTGCAATCCTTGGCGTGTGGAACATAACTGCCACTGCAACCAATTCCAATGGTGTTGTTTCACAGGTGTGGATGTGGAACGTGACTGCCGCACCAACCCCAGCACCAACTCCGGCACCCACTCCAGTGCCGGGATTTGTTAGAGGCGGAGGTGGCGGCGGCGGAGGCGGCACAGGCGTAATTTCCACGGAACCGCCCGTAAACATTGAGTCGTTTGAGATTGCGGAACAATACTTAGGAGCAAATGTTCCTGCCTCTTATATATTCACTACCCCAAACCTTGTAATTTCTGAAGTGTTAATAACTCCGGCAAAGAACTTTGGAATTACAAGCATAAGAGTAGAAACGCTCAAAAATTTATCAAACACAGAAGGAATGACACCGCCCTCAGGAATTGTTTATAAATATGCCAATATCTGGACAGGTGCAACGAAGCTCGATAGTCCCGACAGCATCATAGACGCATTCATAGGATTTAAAGTCGATCGCGGCTGGCTTGCGCAGAATAACCTTGAGGAGAATAATATAAGACTTCTTAGATGGGACGGAAGCAGGTGGAGCTCGCTGGATACTCAGCCAACGAGCAGTGATGAAACATTCGTATATTATTATTCAAAAACCAGCTCATTCTCGCCTTTTGCAATAGTTGCCGTTCCCCTTAATCCATCTGCCACAGGTCAGGCAGGCGAAACTCCAATAACAGAGGCTCCGATCCAAAAGCTAATAAAACAGTTGGCGATAGAACGGGTATCCAGACTGTGGATGTATGCATTAGTTGCTTTGATACTTATCAGCCTTGCCCTTTATAAATTAAGTAAATATCAAAAAAAGGCAATTAAAGTTTATGAAGCGGTTGGGATAAAGCCAGAGAATGCCGATGTATGGTATGACAAAGGCACTGAGCTTCAGGAGATAGGGAAATACGATGAGGCAATAAAATCTTATGATAAGGCTATAGAGATAAATCCAGAATATGCCGATGCTTGGAATAACAAAGGTTTTGCCCTCTATGAATTAGGGAAATACGAAGAGGCAGCAAAGGCATATGATAAAGCAAGAGAGATAATCCATGGAAGCAGGCAATCGGATGAAGACTCTGTATGAATGGTCTTAAATTTATCCAGTGTTTAATGATAAAATTTATATCTTAAAAGGATATCTATAATATTAATTCGGAGGTTTAAATTGATGGAGAGTATGGTTTTCAGTGGAAAATCCATCAGATCGGTAGAGAATAAATTTCTGAATAAGTTAATACAGCGAAAGGATGAACCTGTTGTAGAAGGAAAAGCTGATGTATGGAGATCCATGTATCCTTTTTTTTGCGATCAGGCATTATCCACGCCAGTTGTTGCAATAGAATCATTAAAAATTCTTGACGTCTTAATTGATTATGGCATTGTTGGAGATTATAAAAACTTACAGAAAGTATTGCTGCATAACAGCGATGAGGTTGCGCGTTTGGCTTTGGATGTTTTAAGAAAAATTAAAGGATTGACCAGAGAAACAAGAATAGAGGGAGCAGAAATAGTTAGTGCTGAAAGTGGGGTAGAGAGCATGGAGAACGTGCTACCAACAAAAGATCAACAATTGAAAATTGAGCAGCTTGTGCAAAACGAGAAAAATCTCCAGAGCCGGGTTTTAAGTTTTCTAAAGAACGAAGATATGGTATCTGAAAAGCTGACAGATATCGAGAAAAAGGTCGAGGAGCTGGGTCAGAAAATCCCGGAGGTACCATCAAATCTGACACAGGATTACGATAATAAATTCAAAGCCCTTGAAGAAGGCATAGAGGAATTAAGAAAATTAATGGATTCAAATATTGTAAGTGAAAATGCTCTGGCTGAAAAATTTGTAGCTGAAAAGCTGACAGATATCGAGAAAAAGGTCGAGGCGCTTGGTCAGAAAATCCCGGAGGCACCGTCAAATCTGACACAGGATTACGATAACAAATTCAAAGCCCTTGAAGAAGGCATAGAGGAATTAAAAAAATTAATAAATTCAAATATTGCAAATGAAAATGCTCTGGCTGAAAAAGTTGCGGGGCAAGTTTTGGAACGCATCAAGCCAGAGCATATATCAAAGTCCGGAATTTCTCCTGTTCCGCAATTTACGCAGAAAACAGCAGAAGATTCCCAATACAGCAAAGATCAAGAAGTAAGGGTGCCTTCGCTGGATAATACACCCGAGACTTCCGTTATTCTATTGAATTGGGCCAAATTCCTTATGGAAAAGGTAGGGCGAAATAAGTTAGCCGATATACTTGAATATTATGTTGAAATTGGCTGGATAAGTGAAGAAGTCAGCTCAGTGATAGCTGAGTATGCGAACGGAATAGATTATTATGTAGAAACACCAGCAGGGGATCTTCTACCCGAGGTCCATACAAAATCCTTCTTGTTTATAGAACAGCTTAGACGCCGGAAAATGGATAAGAAGCATTCTTCGTTCTCGACATCCGGGTACGGTTCAATTATACCGACTCAAAGTTTATAGGACACTCTGATTTAATAGCTAAGTTTTGCAAATACCGTGCGAGCGCGATACATCTGTCAATTATCTTAAAGCAAATATAAGCCACTTCAGTACCTTTGCACTGGTAGAAAAGAACAACTGTTGCTACTACCAGTTGCACCTTACTGGCAATTTCATTTGATTCATCATGTATTTAATGACAACATTTATATCTTAAAAAGAATATCTATAATATTAATTCGGAGGTATGACTGATGGACAGTTTTATTGAAAAACATTTAGTGCCACTTTTAGCCCAAGGCATAAATTCTTCAGAAAATGAACTTGCAATTGAATCTCTAAAGGCAGCAAAAGCACTCGTTTATTATACCCCTTTGGCTGACTTGACCCAGGTTCTTAACAATGCGTTACAGCATAAGAATAAAGATGTTGCTTACGTCTCCTTAGATATACTGAGACTGATACGCGAGACAGAGAACAAGGTAAAGCCCCTTACCCCAGGAGAATATACAAAAATTCTTACAGATGCAGTAATCCCATTCATGGTTACATGCTTTAAATCCAGTTCCGACGACATAGCACTCAATGCGATGAATGCAACGAGTGTATTATCAAATGAAGCTGAAGTCAACGAGATTCTATTTAATCATGTGGAGCAGATGATGTTACACAAGAATAAGCAGATTGCCTATCTGGCGCTGGATATAATAAGAAGCATGAATGTTGGGAAAGAGATTCACGCTTTTGAGTAAGTATGATTTTCAAAGGAAAATCCATTCAATCGGTAGCTGACGCGACTATATATCCATTTTTGAATGACTCACTGCAGTCTGAGGATGAGACAGTAGTTCGCGAAACTTTAAACTATATTAAGATTCTTGCGGATCTCGGTGTAGAACGGAAATACTTCCTTGGGTTGCAGAAGCTCTTATACCATAAAAAAAACATTGTTGCCCGTAACTCGCTGGATATTCTAAGGAAAATGTCTACAGTCGTAGCGAAGAAAGAAGTTGAAGTAAATACTGATGTATGGAAATCCATGTATCCTTTTTTATGTAATCAGGCATTATCCACATCAGTTGTTGCGATAGAATCATTAAAAATCCTTGATGTCTTAGTTGATTACGGCATTGTTGGAGATTACAAGAACTTACAAAAAGCATTGTTGCATAAAAGCAATAATGTGGCGCATTTAACCTTTGATGTTCTCAGGAAAATTGTAGGATTGTCCACCGAATCGAGAACAGGGAACGTAAAAATAGAAGAAAAAATCACCACGAAAGAATCATATTATACTAAGTATCCACAAATAAAAATAAACTATGATGCTATTAAAAAACTCAAAAATGATTCTAAAAGCAAAAATGAAGTTTTAAAAGGTATAACTAACCAAATTCAAAAAGTTAATGACATTGATGCAAAAATCAATGCATTAGACAATGAACTTAAAAAATTCTTAGGGTACGAAAAAGTATCAAACGAGATTATTTCTAATTTAACATCTTTGGAAAATCAAAGAAATGAATTGCAGGACGAGTTAGATAAAACTCATGCAGACTTTAAAAAAGAGCAAGATACATTAAATATTGATAAATCAAAATCAAACAATTTATTATATATAGGTATTATTATATTTTTAATTGGTGTATTTGGCGCACGATTAATTAATTATTTATTCATTATTTGTATTTTAATTGGAATAATTTTAATAATACTACATCTAATTAAATCAAAAACTAATAATATGGTTGCGAATCAAACAAGAATTGAACAATTTGAATCTACTATACATGAAAAAGAGACATCAATTGAAAAATTATCAAGACAAATCGAGAGCTATTACAGCTCATTGCCCACCAACAATTTAAAAGAATTATCAGAAAATTTTGAAATATACAGTAAAAAAGCGCAGAAAAAAGCAGATCTTGTATCTCAAAAGGACATCCTAATAGGCAAAAATCAAGTAGATGAGTTAGAAAAAAAGAGACATGAGCTTTTAATTGAAACTGGAAAAATCGACGCAAGATTAAAAGAACTTGGAGAACTAAATCTTAGCGCCGAAGAACAAATCAAGTTGCAAGAACTATCAGTATTAAAAAAATAGGAGGGAACCCCATTTTAGTGTATAACCAGTTAAGAATGTTTCTTATCTACCTGTCCACTTTTTGGGGTTCAGCCCCTCATCATACATATAATGATAAAAGTTATATCTTAAAAAGAATATCTATAATATTAAATTGGAGGTATGACTGATGGACAATTTTATTGAAAAAAATTTAGTGCCACTTTTAGCACAATGTATAGATTCTTCGGAAAGCGATCTCGCACTTGAATCTCTAAAAACAGCAAAAGCGCTCGTTTATTATAGCCCTCTGGCTGATTTAACCCAGGTTCTTAACGGTGCTTTGCAGCATAAGAATAAAGATGTTGCCTATCTCTCCTTAGATGTACTGAGGCAGATACACGAGGCAGAGAACAAGGTAAAATCCCTCAATCCAGTTGAATATAAGAAAATTCTTATAGATTCTATAATCCCATTCCTGGTTACATGCTTCAAATCCAATTCTGACGACATAGTGCTCAATGCCATGAATGCTACGAGTGAATTATCAAATGACGAAGAAATCAAGGAGATTTTATTCAATGCTATGGAGCAGATGATGGTACACAAGAATAAGCAGATTGCCTATCTTGCACTGGATATTATTAGAAGCATGAATGTTGGGAAAGAAATACACGTTTTCGAGAGAACATGATTTTCAATGGAAAATCCATTCAATCGGTAGCAAATTCGACGATATATCCATTCCTGAACGATTTATTGCAGTCCGAGGATGAGATAGTAGTTCGCGAAACTTTAAACCAGGTTAAGATTTTTGCAGATCTCGGTATGGAAGGGAGAAACTTCCTCGGGTTGCAGAAGGTCTTGTACCATAAAAATATCAATGTCGCCCGCAACTCATTAGATATTCTAAGGAAAATGTCTCCTGGCGTGAAAAATGTCGAAGTAAAGGCTGATATATGGAAATCCATGTATCCCTTTTTCTGCGATCAGGCGCTGTCCGCCCCGGTTGTTGCATTAGATGCGTTAAATATTGTTAACATCTTAGTTGATTATGGCATTGTGGGAGATTACAAAAACTTACAAAAGGCATTGCTACATAAAAGAGATAATGTTGCGCATCTGGCATTCGATATTCTCAGGAAAATTGATGGATTGACCATCGAAACAGGAGTAGAGAGAGTTAAACTGGTCAGTGACAAGAGCAGTCGTGAGGTTAAGAAAAAAGATGAAATGATTAAGGAAAAAGAGCAGCCCTTGCAAAAGGAAACGGATACCCAGAGTCGAATCTCTAATGTCCTCAAGAAAAATCCCAAATATGTAGAAAGCCTAAGAGAAATAAAATCAAAGTACAATATATAATATAAAATATATGTCTTTTATTAATCGTATTTTTTGGTGGAAAAGGATTTCAGAACTTGAAAATCTGGTTGAGAAGCAGCATGAAATCATTAAGGAGCTTGGGGAGCGCAGCAAAGAAACAGTCATTCCAGGCAAGAATCAGGAGGAAATAGAGAAATTCAAGAATGAGATAAGGGAAATCAGTACCATTCTTGAAAAAGAAAGGGATAGAGCTTCAAGTCTGGCAAGGGAACTCGGGAAGGAAGAAAGGGTTAATGATGAGCTAAAGGAAGAGATTGAAAGAAAAACAGCCTTAATCAGCGAGTATGAGGAATCGATAAAGACTATTGAGGGAAAACTTGAGGAAGTCAATAACAGGTATCTGGAAATAATTGAAAAATTTGAAAAAGAAAGGGATAGAGCTTCAAGTCTGGAAAGGGAAATCAGGAAGGAAGAAAGGGTTAATAATGAACTAAAGGAAGAGATTGAAAGAAAAACAGCCTTAATCAGCGAATATGAGGAATCGATACAGACTTTTAAGGGTCAACTCGATGGGATCCATAACAAATATCAGGAGGAAATAGAGAAATTCAAGAATGAGATAAGGGAAATCAGTACCATTCTTGAAAAAGAAAGGAAGAGAGCTTCAAGTCTGGCAAGGGAACTCGGGAAGGAAGAAAGGGTTAATAATGAACTAAAGGAGGAGATTGAAAGAAAAACAGCCTTAATCAGCGAGTACGAGGAATCGATACAGACTTTTAAGGGTCAACTTGAGGAAGTCAATAACAGGTATCAGGAGGAAATAGAGAAATTCAAGAATGAGCTAAGGGAAATCAGTACCATTCTTGAAAAAGAAAGGGATAGAGCTTCAAGTCTGGCAAGGGAACTCAGGAAGGAAGAAAGGATTAATGATGAGCTAAAGGAAGAGATTGAAAGAAAAACATCCTTAATTGATGAGCTAAAGGAAGAGATTGAAAGAAAAACATCCTTAATCAGCCAGTATGAGGAATCGATAAAGACTATTGAGGGAAAACTTGAGGAAGTCAATAACAGGTATCAGGAGGAAATAGACAAATTCAAGAATGAGCTAAGGGAAATCAGTACCATTCTTGAAAAAGAAAGGGATAGAGCTTCAAGTCTGGAGAAGGAAATCAGGCAGGAAGAAAGGGTTAATAATGAGCTAAAGGAGGAGCTTGAAAGAAAAACAGCCTTAATCAGCGAGTACGAGGAATCGATAAAGTCTATCAAGGGAAATCTTGAGGAAGTCAATAACAGGTATCTGGAAGTACTTGAAAAATTTGAAAAAGAAAAGCGAATTGCAATCAATCTTGAAATGCTGATTTTGGACCTGGATAAGGAGCTGGGGTTGATGGATATTGCAAAAAAACTCGAATTGGAAGATGAAACGCCAGAGATTACGATTAAATCTTAGATTGCTTTCATAAATCTCTGTTTAATCTCATTTGCAGAAAAGGGAATCTCACTGCAATTCACATTGAGTGGTTTCACAACAGCGTGAATAAAACTCACTTTGCGAAGCAGCGCCTCTTTCAATTCCTTTTTTGAATGCACTTTTATTGTATTTTTTATTCCGCTAACTTTAGCCAGTAGTTCAAGGTCTATCTGGTTGTACGTGCAAGTTCCCTGATTTCCGGTTGAGCCGTACGCGGCATTGTCCACGGCAATAATACTAAGGTTCTGGGGGTTATATGCTCCTATGCTAATCAACACATTCGGATTCATGAGAAGGCTCCCATCGCCGTCGATCACGTACACACGCTTCTTTTGAACAAGCGCCAGCCCAAGCCCGATAGAGGATGCCAGCCCCATCGAACCCAGCATGTAGAAATTAAGCTCCCTGTCCTTAATCATATATAATTCCTTGGAGGGGAAACCAAGGTTTGAAATTATAATATCGTCACCGCTCAATCCTGCAACTATTCCAATTGCATCGTATCTTGTCATTACAGGTTTTCTTATCTTTGATTTAAAATTCAATTCCGAGATTCGCGGGGTTATCTCCAGAGGTGCGGGGATATCACCGGACGGGTTTTCCCATGCTGCAGGAGAAATCAGGATAATATGCGGGTGGTTATTACTGAAAGAATCCTTGATTGCAAGGTCGATATTATCCAGTTCATCTCTGGACTTGATTATAGTAGTTGCTAAACCAGCCGATTCCAGAATCCCCGGCATTCTCTTTCCAAACTGTATCTGGGCTTCTATTGATTCCTTGTAGATACCCCGCCAGCTTGCCAGTACGGGCAGCGGTATCCCGTAGGTAAGATTAAGGGAAAGAAGAGCATTTATCATATTGCCAAGACCAGTACTCTGGATAACCATAATCGGTCTTCCACCCCCAAGATACGCACCAGCACATATCCCCACGCCGTTTTCCTCGCGGGTGAGGGGAATGGTATTTATGTTCTGGCTTATAAGGGGAAGCAGCACTTTTATCCTGTCGCACGGCAATGTAGCCGCAACATCAATCCTGTTATTTTTAAGAATCTCAACGACCCTGCGCTCCGGACTTTCCATCAAGAAAAACCTTTTTAAATTATTTCAGAAAGTGAGACGGTTGCATTTTCGGCGTGTGCTGCCGGCTCTATCTTATAGAGATGATAATCCTGCTCAAGCCTCTTCACTCCCCCGCCTGTTATATTCAATAAGATATGTTCATCGGCTTCCACTTTCCCGCTCTCCACAGCATGGATTAAGGATGCCACTGCGACTGCAGCAGGCGGGAAGATATCAATTCCTTCTACGCTTTCGAACAATTGCTGTGCGGTTTTAGTTTCGCTGTTGGAAATCCCGTACATGCTACCGTTAGTTGAACATAGCGCATCATACACGCCACCTGTGACGGAATAAGGAGGCTCACGGTTGGACAGGATATCGGCATACATCTCATGTATGAGTTTTTTCGGCTCCGGCATATCGATATCTTTAATGATTTCACGTCTTCCTGCCTTCCAGGCATTGAGCATTGGCGCAAAAGGCAGGTTCTGGGAAAGATGAAGCTCTGGCAATTTCATGCCGAATCTTCCGTCCTCAAGGAGTCGAAGCGAGGCTTCCCATGCTGCAATACCCCCTGTTCCGCTTCCTATAGCCTGGAAATAATGGTCTGGCATTCGTTTCATAAACACCGACGCATCGAGCATTACAGTTCCCATCCCGTCCCTGCGCGCTACATTTCTCGCTCCGCCTTCTGCCCGCATTCCAGACATGGCAGAAAGCCGCTCTGCAAGATGTATGGAATCGGTATAATCGCAATTGGGACCCATCTGTATAATGTTTATGGAATCAGTGGGCTCTTCTGGGAGCCACATCCTCGGAACTCCGCTTGCCGGGATGACAATGTACACTTTTACCCCGGTTAATGCCGATACATGCGCAAATGCACGCGCAGTATTTCCTGCTGAAGCAAGTACGAGCGATGTACCGGAATTTCTGAATTTCTGAAGGGTGGGGAAGGCTTCAAGCTCCTTGAAACTGCATGTTTTAATAAAAGCCCCTCTTTCTGGCCAGTAACCATTAAAACCGATGAACAGATTCTTCAGTCCCAGCTCGGTTGCAAGCTCTGTGCTTTTGTAGGTGACAGGACCGGAATCTGATGTTATTATCTCATGTACGGGCAGCCAGTCATGGAATTTTCCAATTCCGCGGACATTTTTTAAATTGAGCTTTTTATTCCTGTAATTTGTACGCAGCAGCGCATTATCAGAGGGACATTTCAGGCTGTCGTCAAAATAAACGCCTCCGCAGCCTGTGCAGACAAGGGAATATTTTGAATCCGCGGGTATTGAGATAATCGGGTTAAACTGGGAAATGCTTACACTACATGCCGCTTCGCTCTCTGTCATAATTAATGATTTGATTTAGGAGACTATTTATGTCTTTCCATTAAAAGGAGATTTTTTTCCTGATCAGGATACTAAACTTGTATCAAAATACTTTTGTCCACTCGTGCTATCGTGATCTATATTTACTGCAATGTTGTAAAAACTCTTCAAACGAATTCGAGGCTGGATGGGTATGCATGTAGCTTGCCAAGGTATTATGCTCGAGCAGACCATCCTTCCCAGCGATAATCCCTTTTCCTCGCCTCAGTTTATAAACATAATGCGCATCCCTGTCGCTATCTGTTACCGAATAGTGGAACTCATGCCCCCTGATTATTTTGCCTTTCAGTGCAATGGGCGAGTCGGCTGTGGTTTCAGCCTCTGTATAACCGAGCGCAGCAAGCTTATCGGTCATCCTTGAACTTGCCCCAAGAACGCCTGCCATTTTATAACTTCGGTCAGTCTCAAGACTTTCATTCAAATACAGCAGCGCCCCGCATTCTCCGTATATCGGCATTCCGTCATCTGCTGCTTTTTTAATCTGTCGGCGGGCTGGAGAGGCTTCAAGTTCACGCGCATATAGCTCAGGATACCCTCCTCCGAGATAAATGCCGTCCACCTCCGGCAGCTCGTCGCTCATCGGGCTGAAAAAAACAAGCTCTGCTCCCAGACTTTTGAGGGCATCTAACGAATCCTGGTAATAGAAACAAAAGGCGCTGTCCTGGGCAATGCCTATTCTGGCATCGAATCTTTCCTCAGGCTCGTTTAGAGCGACATCTGGCGAGCTGAAGTTGCTTGCTATTGCTTTTACCGATTCCATGTTGATATGCTTTTCAATAAACTCTGACAGCACCACTATATTCTGGCTGCTTTCACCTGCCATGTGAAGACCAAGGTGTCGCGAAGGGATTGATAATTCAGGATTTCTTGGAAGCGCTCCTGTGACGGGAATTTTGATGCCTGCGCTGTGCAGCGAATCCATTATAAGTTTAACATGCCTGCTGCCACCCGTGTTATTGAGGATTATTCCCTGAATATTGACGCTGTCAAATTCGCTAAAACCCTTGACAACAGCGGCAATGCTGCGCGAGACTCCATGTGCATTGACAACCAGCACAACAGGTACATCCAGAATCTTGGCAACATGGGCTGTGCTTGCAACTTCTGTGGAATCAAGCCCGTCAAAAAGACCCATCACCCCTTCTATTATGCAAAAATCAGCGCCCTGCGAGCCTCGTTTGAATATCTCAAGCACTCCACGCTCTCCCATCATGAAGCTGTCGAGATTCCTTGAAGGGCGACCGCATATGCGTGTGTGGTGGGAGGGGTCGATGAAATCGGGTCCGACCTTGAAGGGCTGGACTTTGTACTTTTTGCTGAGCGCTGCCATCAAACCCATTGCGACTGTGGTTTTCCCCACGCCGCTGCCTGTGCCTGCGATGAGGAGTGCGCGAGTTTTGGCGGATGTCATCGCATAGAAATAAGCATGAAGAGATATAAGCTAAACCTTTGAGCAGCCATGAAATTTAACTCTCAAATTTGGCTAATATCATGCTCTCAATCTCGGACAAAACTTCAGCGAGTCCGATCTCTTTTGAAGGTTTGACCCCGGTGCTTACGTGTTTGTGGTGCGGGTAAGTATAGTCTTCCTTATGGTGAGCGGCATTATCGTATCTAAAAATCATATTGCCTTTACCATCAGTGAGATTGAATCTATACTTGAGTCGCTCTTTTCCTGTCTGGATGTACTCCATAAACGTAAGCACGTATCCGCCCAAGAATAATAGCCGCCCTCTTGCCATACCTTCATCGCTGCTGAATTCTTTAAAATCAACTGTTTTATCTACAATGAGCTTGGAGTTGCTCAACAATCGCTCTACTGTTTTAAAATAATCAGCAACTACCAATAAGTGCTCACCGCTTTAGCCTTGTTCAGCCTTTCTTCCAGCGTCTTAAGACCTTTTATCAGTCCCCACCACTCAAAATAATCCTGTGAATCCCCAAGGTCTCCCTTTTCGAACTTCTTCAGGAATTCGGGTGAGGCTAAATGATACTTTTCTTCGAACTGCTTTATTTCATTTTTCACCAAAGTTATCTTAGACTCTAAGAGTAAAATCTCTCTGTGAATCGAGTCCTTTATCACAGGCGCCACATCTTCGGAAATAGCAACATCCATGATTCATTTTATGCCGGCATTCTTATTTAACTTTTGTGACAGGCTTTAAATAGAACGTAAGCCTTCCTGGTGGTGGCGCGCAATCATGCCGAGCGCGACTGTGGTTTTCCCCACGCCGCTGCCTGTGCCTGCGATGAGGAGTGCGCGTGTTTTAGTAACGGGCATCAACCGCGAAGATAGCGACACGAAGATTTCATCGAGAAACAATTCCATTGTATCGATCTTTTAGCCCATATTATCTGCGGTTGTTTCAACATCATGTAATGCATGATGCTTTGCGATAAGTTCCCTGATTTTAGGAACTAATTGAACAGGGATGTCCATCGCAGTCTGGGTTCTGGTCTCATACGCCGCCTCATCCTCTGCTACGGCTTCCTCCTCGGTTTGTTTTTCATAATGAGCTAGAACTTTCCTCACTCTCTCTTCATCCCAACCTTTGGGAAATTTACTTTTCTTCATTTTTTCTTTTGGCTCCTGCGTTTATAAGCCATTAATGGTTTGCCAATTAAATCAAAGGCTGTTATGACAAAAATACTTTTTGGCTCAAGGTCAAGAATGTAGATAACCTTCAGGTACCGTCCAGCGCGGGATTGACCAATGGCAACCCGTGAACTAGCTCTTCCTGAGCGATCTTCCCCAGGCTTTAATAAAACATCCTTTACCTCGTCTTCAGATACATAATGTCTGTAGATATGGGGCAGACCTGTTTCTGAATCGGTATAGTAACGGATGTTCATATAATAACCATTGTCCGCGCTGCGTTACTGAGAGCCCTGTAAAGAATCTGCGTTCATCTGCGGTTAATTATCCCCACCCTTCATCTCCGTAGCAAAGCTCCTTCCGAACTCCACGCACTTCTCAAGCTCATCCATCGTTGGCTGCCACTTGAATTTAATACCTTCCTGCACCACCTTGATCCTGGCTTTCTCAAGGTTCTCCTCTATGAGCTTCACGTTCTCCCCGCTCCAGCCGTATGAACCGAAGGCTGCTCCCACCTTGTTCCTGAACCTCAATCCTTTCAAATCCTCAAGTATGGGCTTAATCGTGGGCAGGAGACCATTGTTCAATGCGGGTGAGCCGATGAGTATTCCCTTAGCTTTGAAAACCTCAGTCAGGACATCATTGCGGTCGCAAACAGCCATGTTGAACAATTTGAACTTCACCCCTTCCTTTTCAAGCCCCTCGGCTATCGCCTGCGCCATTTTTTCCGTGGCGTTCCACATGGTATCGTATATAATGACAGCAGAGCCGTCATTTCCCCCCGATGCCCATTCGTAATATTTATTCACGATCTGCATCGGATTTTTCCTCCACATAATCCCGTGGCTTGGGGCGATGATATCCACAGGAATGTTCAATTTCTTGAACTCGTCTATTTTCTTGATGACAAGCTCGGAAAAAGGCGTAAGTATATTCGCATAGAATTTTATGGCTTCCTGGTACACCTCGATCTCATCTACCTCGTCGTTGAAGCGCCCGGATGATGCGTAGTGCATGCCAAAGGCGTCATTGGGCATCAGGATATTCTTGCCTGTAAGGTATGTGAACATGCTGTCGGGCCAGTGCAGCATGGGAGCCATTACGAATACAAGGCTGTTTTTCCCGAGGCTTATGCTGTCGCCGGTTTTCACAACCTTGAAATTCCAGTGGTGCTGGTAATGTTTGTAGATGCTTTCTTTTCCCTTCTCTGAGACCACGACAGGGGCATCAGGTATCAGTTTCATCAATTCGGGAAGCCCGCCTGAATGATCTGTCTCGGCATGGTTTGCAATCACGTAATCAATTTTCTTGACATCGATGATATTTTCAATGTTCTCTATCATCTGATGGGAATAGGGACCATAAACAGTATCCACGAGAGCTACTTTTTCATCGATAATCAGGTACGCATTATACGTAGTGCCCCTGTGCGTTGAATATTCATGCCCGTGAAACTTCTTGATATTCCAGTCAACTGCGCCGACCCAGTACACGCCTTCTTTTAATTCTACAACCATTTTATTCACACTCCGTTATCTATTGAAATCCACTTTGGTTTTAATTCTATTAAATGCTTCTCACAGCCTCTATCGCCTTTGCCTTTTCAGGCAGACCTAAAAATGCGACCTTATCATCAATCAAGGTGGCAGGCACCGCATGTAAAGCATATTTTTTCACATACTCCATGCCCTGAGGCGAGGTCAGGTTCACCTCTTCATAATCAAACTGGTGTTCCTTCCGAAGCTCATTCCACAGCTTCTTGGTTGCCTGGCAAATGGGACACCAGTCCGCATGAATCAGTGTTACTTTCATAATTTTACCTGTGGTCAAAAACCTGATACCAATACTTTGCGCTCTTAGCGCCTTTGCGGTGTGGGTTTTATTCACCGCAGAGACGCAGAGATCGCAAAGATTAATCTTATTTTTTACTCAATGCATTTCACATCTCTGGAATAGCATTTCGGACAGGTCTGACCTGTGCCTATGCCCTTGAAGGTCTTTCCGCAGTGATTGCACTCATATTCATGCGGTTCCATGCCGCCTTCAAGCTCTACTCCGAACGAATCGCCTACGCTGCACATAGCACCTCCTTACTTCTTGATTTTACACGCTAACAATGAACCAACTCTCCTGCATAACTCAAGCTCTTCATCGCCAGGCATCCTTTTCACATATAAATCCTGTATCATTTCCGAGCCAAACGATTTTAATTTACTGTTAATTTCATCTGTGGCTTCAAAGCTCCAGCCGTATGAACCAAAAGCAAGACCCACTTTTCCCGATAGGTCAATATCCGAAATGTCATTTAGGAATTTTTTAACCGTGGGCATCATGGCATGGTTATAGTTGGGCGATCCTATTGCCACAGCATCGGCATCCCTGAGTTCATTCTTGTCTGCATCATTTACATTTTTCAGCACGGTCTCTATGCCTTCAGCTCTTGCGCCTTCTTCCAATGCAACTGCCATCCGCTCTGTATTATGCGAACCTGTGCCGTAGATGATTACAAGTTTTGGCATGCTCCCACAATTTATAATTATCGTTCGTGTATTTCTACTTTTTCTATGAGAAAAAGCATGCTTAATAATGGATACGGTAATCAATAGAATACGATGATAGACCCTGTTAACAAGTTTCAAATACCTGATGAATGGGTAAAAAGTGCCAAAATACCCATAGAAGAACTCGCTCAAAAAATATCCAGCGGGCGCTACGTACTGTTATCGGACGGCTCGATGCTGCGGCGGGGCTACACCACGGGTACGACCGCTGCGGCTGCGGCAAAGGCGGCTGTTTTATCGTTGAAAAAAGAGGTATCGGAGATTTCAGTCCCCACACCGAGCGGGCTTCGCGCCATACTTCCTGTTCTTGCAAAAAACGGAAGAGCCTCGGCACTGAAGGACTCAGGCGACCATGCCTTTGATGTGACATCAGGACTGGAGCTCATAGCAGAAGCAAGGGAATATGATACCGTTATAATAAAAGCAGGTGAAGGCATAGGTTCAAAAAAAGGCGTGCCAGCCATAACTCCATCCCCCATGCGCCAGATAGAAGAAGCGATAAAAGAAGCGCTTTCGGAAACAGGAGCAAAAGGTGCATACGTTACCATTTCTGCTCCGCATGGCGAAGAAGTTGCAAAACAGACGCTCAATGGAAAAATGGGAATAACACGAGGAATATCCATTCTCGGAACCACTGGTTTTGTGGAACCATGGAACGAACATCTGGGTGAGATGAAGGAAGAACTCATAACGAAAGCAGATAAGCTCGTTCTTACCACAGGGCGTCTTGGTGTTCGGTTTTCGCATATGCTTTTCCCGGATTATGAGGTTATACTTATAGGAAGCGACATTTCCAGGGGATTAAAAGCCGCAAAAACAAATGCAACAGTGATAATCGCCGGGCTTCCCGGGCTGATACTGAAATGGGCATCTCCATATCTTTTAAAAGGCAGCGGATACCTCTCGATTCAGGAACTGGTCGATGATGCTCCTGAAAATCCCCTTATCGACCGTGCACTGGGAGAGGCGGTAAAAAAATCGGGAAAAAGGGTTGTGCTCTTAAACAGGAACGGAACAATACTTCGCGATAGCGGGTGATATGCAGTGAAAATAGTTGGCGTTGGTGCAGCTCCCGATCTCCTGACACAGGAAGCAATATTTGCCATTCGGAATGCAGGGATAATATTCGGCTCAAAAAGGGCGATAGCACTGGCAAAAGAACATATCAGATGCGAGGCGCACGAAATTACGGATTACACCCTTCGTTCACTTCCTGAAAATGCAGTTGTGCTTTCGACAGGAGACCCGATGCTCTCCGGTCTTGGGAAATACGCGAAAGAAGGTGATGAAATCATCCCCGGGATTTCTTCGCTGCAGCTTGCCTGCGCAAGATTATGTCTGGATATTGAGAAGCTTTCTGTAATCACAGCCCATGCGCGTGATACAGGCACTGTAAAGACGAGGCTTATAACGGAATTAAGAAATGGGAGAGATATTTTTCTTCTTCCTGACTCGTCCTTCGGAATAGAGGAGATTGCAGGTCTTCTAAAAGCCCTGGGTCTGTCAAGGCGGATTTTTGTGTGTGAGAAGCTTGGTTATCCAGAGGAGCGGATAGCAACAGGTACTGCCGAAAAGCCCCCGCATGCCGGGTCGGAGATGTACTGTGTGGTAATTATATAAGTCCTATAAATCAAAGAACACGTTCTGGGATCCGCATTTCCTGCATACCGCTGAATCAACGAATCCTCTGTTATCCCCCAACACTCCCACAGCATAGTGCTCTACTCCATATTGCTTTTCCATGAGCCTATCAAGCCACTCTTCCTCCTCGCTGGTTTCCGGGCATCTTGACAGGATAAAGTACCTTTCTTTGAATGCTTCCTCGTTTTCGCAGTCCTGGCAGGCTCTTGGCCCAAAACATTTCCAAGCTTCCTGGATTTCCTTCTGGTTGCCAAGCTCCTGAAGAGATATTTCCCTGACCTCTATTGGTATTGCTTCTATTTTTTCCTCTATCTTCTGCGCTGCCACGAAAGCCGCTCTCGCATCGTCATGGCGTTTTTCAATCAGGCACTTCTCACCGCATGCACGCAGCATCTCCCTGGTCGGGGTCTTATTGGCTATCCTGTAGGCTTCCAGGCCAGGAGACGTCTGTCCCTCATCGAAACACCTCTTACCGCAGATAACCAGTTCTTCCTCTGGCGGGGTCTTATTAGCTATTCTGTATGCTTCCAAGCCCTGATAGAGCTGCCCTTCCTTAAAACACAGGCTGCCGCAGATAATCAGTTCTCCCTCTGGCGGTTTTTCTCCGGCAAGCTTGTAGGCTTCCATGCCCTGTGCGAGTTTCCCTTTCAGCAGACAGTCCCTGCCGATTATGACGATTTTGTCCTTTGGAAGCGGCATCCCGATTATTTTAGAAGCCTCAATGGCAGAGTAGATTCGCCTTTCTTCAAGATATTTATTAACATATGCGGTAAGAACTTCTTCTGGAAGCTCTATTCCGGAAGCTTTGGAACCCGCCTGGGCTTTGGACATCCATCCTTTTTCAAGGTATCTGTAAATGTAAGCTTTGAGTTCCTCTTTTGAAAGTGCCACCCCCGTGACTTTAGCAGCTTCTACAGCTTCAGACATCCGCCCTTCATCAAGGCATTTTTTAATGTATATAATGACTTTTTCTTCACTCATTTTTGTTTAAAGGAAGGCATATTAAACATTCTCGTATTTAAGAAGTATCTTCCTGAACCCATCCAGAGATTTTTCTATGGTTTCCTTCTTTACACAGAAGGCTATTCTGAAGTATCCGCTTCTTCCAAATACCGTTCCTGGAAATACAAAGATTCCTTCCCTGGAAAGTTCTCTGGCAAACACGACATCATCCACAGGACTCTCCGGGAAAATGTAATACGTGCCTTTGGGACGTATAAATGAGTAACCGAAATCATCTAAAGCATCACAGAAAAAGTCCCTTCTTTCCTGGTACTCTGCGATATCGACATGGACTCCCTGCAGATTGGTAATTACCTGCTGCATAAGGGCAGGGGCATTAATGAATCCAAGGATGCGATTTGCAAAAGTCATTGCCTCCATAATATCCCGGGCTTCCTCCATTTCAGGATTGACTGCTGCATATCCTATCCTATCCCCTGGAATCGATAATGGTTTGGAATAAGCGGCTGCAACAATGGTATTTGAATAAATCTTGAAAACATCAGGAAGCTTGATGCCGTCATAAACTATATCCCGGTATGCCTCGTCAAAGATCAAAAAAATATCTTGTCCAAACTCCTGGCTCTTCTCATATAGGAGTTTTGCAACAGATTCCAGAGTTTTCTCAGAATAGATCTCCCCGGTCGGGTTGTTGGGTGAGTTCAGGATGATCGCTTTGGTACTGGAGTTTATCTGAGAATCTAAATTATCAATGTTTATTGTGAAATCCGGGTTCGTTTGCGCTATCCGGCAAACTCCACCGTGGTTATCTATATAATAGGGATACTCCACATAACTGGGCGCCAGAATAATAACCTCCTCGCCAGGGTCCAGGAGCGCTTTTAAAGCAATATTTAATGCACCGGCACAGCCAGCCGTCATTATTACATGCTGTGCACTGAAAGATAATCCATGTTCCTTTGATATTGTCTTAGCTATTGCTTCTCTTGTCTTGGTATAGCCTGCAATGGGTGTGTAACGATGCATACCCGGAAAAGGATTATTTACAATGCGCTTCAACTCTTCAGTAAACTTTGCAGGCGTCTCTATCTGCGGGTTTCCCAGAGTAAAATCGTAAATTTCCTTATCTCCAGCCCTTTCCTCAAACATCCTGGTGACCGAGGATGAAGCAGCCATCTGCTCCCTTAATTTAGTAGATATTGAGATACAAATACCTCCCTTGGGGGAAGTAGGTACTCAGGCTATAAATTCTTTGCGCTCCCTGCTAATACGGAATACGGAAAAATATAGAAAAGTACACAATAGCCTTTTATCGTAATAAACCAAATTAAATCTAGCAGGCTTCGATTTTATCCTAGGGATAAATTATTCACGGGCTGCCATGCGAAGTGGGAACATGATTCTTGTCACGGGAGGAACAGGATTTGTGGGGAGCCATCTGGTGAGAAGGCTTGCTCAGGAAAGGATTCAAACACGATGCCCTGTGCGGAGGATCGCCGACTTGAAGGAAATGCAGGAGGTTTTTAACCTTGAGCTTGTGCCTCTCAGGAAAGCTTAAGGGACATTTTTGTCCCAGAAAAAGGAAGGGGAAATCCATGAGTCAAAATAAGCTATCGGATGAAGACCTCGAAGGGTACCTTGCGGCACGAAACTTTGCGAAGGGGATTTGTAACGAGATTGTGAGCAATATTAAAGCAGGCATGACGGAAAAGGAGGTAGAGGAAGTCGTCTCCGAAGTTTTCCATACCAATGATGTGAAGCAGCACTGGCACATGCCGATAATCGGTGTGGGCGAGGGGAGTACCAAGTTGAGAAGCGCATTTGCCCTTGCATCGAGCTACCTGACCAAAGGAATGCGCATCCTGCAGGAGAATGACCTCGTCTTGATAGATATTGCCCCTGTGTACAACGGCTATCCTGCAGATTATACTACCAGCCATGTAATGGGCAGCAACCCTGAGCTTGAGGCACTGGCAGCCTTTGCGCATGATGTTTCGCACAGGATTGCCGGGCATGTAAGTGAGGGAATGGTCGTGGCAGATGTGTTTTTCTGGGCTAAGGAGCTTATACAGAAAAACCCTGAATATACGCTTGTCTTCCCGCCGCTTGTTTCCATGGGACACCGCCTGTGCAGGATGCCGCCGCTTTGGCAGAGATTTCCGGAAGCAGGGCTTAATTATCTGCTCTTTAAGGCAAGCGGACCTTTCCTGACATCAAGCAATAATACGACGATGAGCGGGCTCTGGGTCATCGAGCCATACCTCTTGTACAAAGAGCGGGCTAGTAAATTCGAAACCCTTGTGTACATCGGGAAAGAAACGCGGATTCTTGATGCAGGCTAATGCCCGTGCGGCGCAGTATGCGTCCCTGCGACAATATATCTGCAGTCGGAAAGTGCAGTGAACGTGAAGGCTTCATCAGGGCTCATATAGACCGCCTGCTCTTTTTCCAATGATATTTTTATGTCTTTATTCTCAAGATTTGCCTCGCCGGATAGTAAGAATAATATTTCGTCATGACCGGCTGGTATCATTTCCCTTTTCTCGCCGCATGAAGCCTCGCCATACACGAGATACACGCTATGTTTTTTAATCTCTTCCGAGCCAACTATGTATTCCTTATATTTTTCCTTATAAAGTTCCCTGATATTGAATAATTTCATGTAAGTTCAGCACGGAAGTAAAGGCTTATAGGGTTTTTGGTGTTGTTTTTTCCAATAAAATCAAGTCTGGGAGAGGATTGGACTTTCCCGAATCCCAGGGAGTTTAACATTCCAGTTATTTCATCAACTGTATATCCCCATACATCGAAATGCTGGATAAAACCGGTATCCAGGAAAATCCCATCCATGCTCATCCTTCCTGTTTTTTCATCTATCTTCCTTTTCCAGATTATTTGAAGTTCGTTCTCCCCGGGATAGATTTCCTCCTGAAAAGGTTTTGAGTTTATAAGGACATCGAACAGCAAGATGCCTTTTTCATCGAGGCATCCGCATATTTTTTGTAAAACCTCAGGCATAAGCTCTTTTCTTACATGGGAAAGCACATTCCCTATGCTGTAAATGAAATCAAATTTCTCAGCGCATGGAAGCTCATCTTTCTCGATGTCCAGAACATGGAATTTTGCGTCTTTATTTCCGCTGCGAGCCCTTTTTTGTGCAAGCTGGATTGCCGAGGGCTCGATATCCAGTCCGGTTACAGAAAAACCCCTGTTTGCCAGCTCAAGGGCATGCAGTCCCCCGCTGCATCCAATATCCAGCACCCTTGTATTCCTGCGCCTGTACCATGCCAGTATCTCTTCCACCTCGGTGATATGCTCCCTATGTGAGTAGTGTGACCTTTCGTATATTTCCAATCCAGAGTCCCTATAGAGTTCGGTCATTCTATTATTGTAATTATCCTTCCGCAAATTAAAAGTAACCTGAATCCATATGTTATAGCTATGGAAGAGTGTAAAATGTTGATTGGCGGAAGGTGGGTACAGGGTGAGAATTATTTTGAGGTCAGGAATCCTTATACAAACGATGTTCTTGCAAGGGTGCCTGAGGCTTCACCTGAGGATGTGAAGAGCGCTGTTGCCGAAGCGAGGCGGGCTTTTGACACCAACCGGGAATTGCCGGCGTACAGGCGCTCGGAGATTCTGGAAAACACCTCCAGGTTAATCGCCGGGGATAAGGAAGATTTTGTCAGGACCATTTCACTGGAGAGCGGAAAACCCATCAAGGCTTCCAGAAAAGAGGTGGAGAGAGCGGTTTTAACCTTCAGGTTTGCCGCCGAAGAGGCAAAACGTATTGCAGGAGAAACTATTCCCATGGATGCAGCTCCAGGTTCAGAGAGGCACTTCGGGTTTTACATCCGCGAGCCGGTTGGCGTGGTTGCAGCGTTAACGCCTTTTAATTTCCCCTTGAACCTGGTGGCCCATAAGGTTGCTCCGGCTATTGCCGCAGGGAATGCGGTGGTTCTTAAACCTGCAAGCGCAGCTCCGCTTTCAGCACTCAAACTGTGCAGAACTATGACAGAAGCCGGGGTACCTGCGGGTCTTTTAAACATCGTAACAGGAAAGGGGTCAACGGTTGGAGAGGCACTTGTTTCAGGTGAAGTTAACATGGTGACTTTTACAGGCAGTCCCGACGTAGGCCGGCGCATCAAGCAGCTCGCAGGCATGGCAAATGTAACGCTTGAGCTTGGCTCCAACTCAGCCACGATTATTGATGAATCCGCCGACCTTGAGACGGCAGTGCCAAGGTGCATTACAGGTGCCTTCAGCTTCTCAGGGCAGGTGTGCATCTCGATACAGCGCCTCTATGTCCACAGGAACATTTATGAGAAGTTTCTGGCTGAGTTTATACCGAAGGTGGAAGAACTTAGAATCGGAGACCCACTTTCAGAAAAGACAGACATCGGTCCAATGATAAGCGAGGAGGCTGCCCGGCGGGCGCTGGCATGGATACAGGAAGCACAGAGAGATGGTGCGAACATTCTAACAGGCGGAAGGAGGAACGGAAGAATCCTTGAGCCCACGGTTCTGGCAAACCTTAAACCTGATATGAAGATAATGTGTCTTGAGGCATTTGCACCCGTGGTCTCTGTTATTGAATTTGAAGAATTTGAAGAGGCAATAGAAATGGTGAACAACAGCATCTTTGGTCTGCAGGCAGGGGTTTACACCCAGAATGTTGCCAATGCTTTTAAGGCAATAAAGAAACTCAACGTCGGCGGGGTTATGATTAACGAGATTCCCACTTTCAGGGCTGAACATATGCCTTACGGAGGCGTCAAGGAGAGCGGCATAGGAAGGGAAGGCGTGAGGTTTGCTGTTGAAGAGATGACAAACATCAAGATGGTGAGCTTCAACCTGGAATAAGGTGCTAACAAGCGAGGAATTGGAATGAAACTTGAAAATAAGACCATCATCGTCACAGGAAGCGGAAGAGGAATCGGGGAATACATTGCGAAAAGGCTGGGGAGAGAGGGAGCAAACATGGTTGTAACTGGAAGGACAGAAGAGGATATAGAAAAAGTCAGCAAAGAAATAAATGATACGGGAGGGAAGGCGATTTTTATTAGAGGCGACGTTACGCGAGAAGAGGATGTAAAAAAAGTTATCAATAAAGCAATCAAGAAATTCGGGAAAGTAGATGTGCTGATAAATAACGCAGGGGTCGGGTTAAGGAAATATCTATGGGAAACTGAGGTGGAAGAATTCGAGGAAGTAATGGATGTAAATGTCAAAGGTGTCTTCCTTTATATGAAAAATATCATTCCTGAAATGGAAAAGCACGGCGGTTTAATAATAAATATCTCCTCAGGCGCCGGAAAAACAGGAATTCCTACCTTGAGCGCCTACTGCGCATCAAAATTTGCTGTCATCGGTCTTACGGAAGCTGCCGCAGCCGAGGTCAAGAACATTAAAATAGTTGCCTTGTGTCCAGCAAGCGTGGATACAGGGATGTTCAAGCGGCTGTTCCCGTATGAAGAGGCAGACCTCAAACCAGAGGACGTTGCGGAAAAGATTGCAGATATCTGTATTCATCCTGGGAAATATCGCTCGGGGCAGTCTGTCGAACTTTATTAATATCAGAGACCAAGTAAATAGGAGTCATCATCTATGCCTCAACACAACGTAACCGAAACCGCAACCCTGGGCGGAGGGTGCTTCTGGTGCCTGGAAGCCATCTTCAATGAACTGCGCGGTGTGGAGAAAGTGGAGTCAGGCTACTCAGGCGGCAGTGTGCCCAACCCATCCTATCGCGAGGTCTGCACAGGTACTACTGGTCATGCCGAGATTATACAGGTAACGTTTGACCCGGTGATTATCTCGTTCAGGGAGATTCTGGAGGTCTTCTTCACCATCCACGACCCAACGACGCTGAATAGTCAGGGCGCTGATGTGGGCACGCAGTATCGCTCGGTGATATTCTATCGCACGCCTGAGCAGGAAAAAGTTGCTCAAGAGGTGATAACTGAGCTTGAGGCGGCAAAGCTCTGGGATTTACCGATTGTAACCGAGATTGTGCAGTTTACGGCGTTCTATCCTGCAGAGGAGTATCACCGGGAGTACTTTGAACACAATCCTGACCAACCGTATTGCCGCATAGTGATTGAGCCAAAGGTAGCCAAGTTTCGCAAGCAATATCTTGCGAAGCTCAAGAAGTGACGGGCTCTTGCGGCTGACTGTGGGTGCGCTTCTTTGTGACGGAGGAAGCTGCTGGACAGGCGCTTGGGTGCGGCGCAGGGGCTTATGGATTTGGGGACGTTTCAATAATAAGTGAGTATCAGTTATTCAGGGGAAATGAAGCATCAATCTCCAAGAATATCCTCCTTCGATTTTATTATTGTCAAATCTTTCTTTTCAATATCTTCAATAAGTTTTTTTAATTTCTCATGTTTCAGGATTTTTCTCAATTTCAAAGCCCTGAGGATTTCCTCCAAATCCAGAAAATCGATGTTGTTTTTGTTGCAATATTTTTTTACAGCTTTATCATTCGTAAGCAGGATACCATTTCTTGATGTACATAATACAATCAACTGGCATTCGCCTTCATGCAGGTCTTTCCTGCTTTCCAGAAGATTTTTGAAACTTTTGTATTCTTCTTCCGTGAGAAGAATAATCTCAACGTTAGTAATAATCTCATATACAAAAGAATACCCAGCATGCTTTGCGCGCACAAGTTCTTCATAAATAGCAGGCGATATTTTCAAATCTGCACATAGTTGTTTCAGGTACTTTATTGCACCAGCTTTTGCAAATGCGCTAAGAATATCGGTGTCGGCAAAGAATATCACGCAATCCCCAGTTTTTTTAACTTTTTATCTATTTCTTTAACAGATTTTCCTTCGGTTTCCCTTATTATTCCCCTTCCTGCCAGAACTTCCTTGAATTCTATTGTGGTCATGCCTGCAAGCTCTGCTGCTTTTGCAAGGGATACTTTTTCTTTCAGGTAGAGTTCGATGGCTAAAGAGATTTTCAACTCAGCTTTTGTGTTCAACAGTGTTCGAAAGGCATCCTTTAATAAATCAGATCTGGATGGATAATATCCCTTTTTTACGAGTATATCTATTTCTTCGCTTATGGTTTCCGATGCCGGCATCTATGTATCACACTGTTACATTTGGATTCGAGACTTTAAATAGCTTCTCAAACAGACAGATTTTGGTACTTGTATCAGGCGTTTCAGTCCGTGTCGGCGCCGTCCTTTGAGTGCGCGTGGGCGGCGCGCTTCCCTGTGGCGGAGACTGCGGGCGGGGCGCATGGAGGGAGTCGGGAGGGCGAATGAGTTCGAATGTTTCTCAGCACGTGAAATAGTTCAGGTTGTTACTACATTTAGTAATCTTTATATGTATTACATATAATAACTACATATATGGATTATACGACTGTTTCAGCCAAGATACCAAGAGAAGTCAAGCATAAAATTGAAGAGTATGGAATAAAACCATCCGAAGTTATAAGAAAAGCGATACAGAATGAAATTAAAAAATTCGAGATTATGAACCTCAAAAAAGAATCAGAATTACTAAAACCAATTATCAATAAAATCAAGAGCGAACAGGTTGCAAAATCAATTCGGGAGGATAGAGAGAGATGATTTATGATGCCAGTTCCATTTATAGAGCTATAGAAATTGGAGCTTTTAATAAGCTGCTGGAAGGAAAAACTCTGGATTTAGCGCATTATGAGCTTGGGAACGTGGTCTGGAAAGAGGTTACAAGAAAGAAAATATCAGAAAGCGAAGGAGCAAAATTGATAAAATTTATCTCGAAGGTCATTTCTTTGATGGAGATTTTAAAAATCGGGATCAAGAATGAAGTTCTCAAGGTAGCGGTGGATAACAATTTGAGCTACTATGATGCATCGTACCTCTATGCATCAATTTCAATGAAGGACGTCCTTGTAACCGAGGATAAAAAGCTGCTTGATCGAGCGATTGAGTGCAGCGCGGGTGCCGGAAGGTTTGAGGATTTTTTAGATAAAAAGTGACCAGAGCTTTCGGTGCCGGTTTATTCCCGAATCGGCGCCGTCCTTTGAGGGTGCATGGGCGGCGCGCTTTCCCTGCGGCGGGGGCTGCGGGGCAGGGTGCTGGGGACGGCGCAGGTGCTTACAGATTTGTGCTACAGAATATCAATTTTTAAAGCAATTCAACGAACTCTTCCACAGTTAGACCTGCGCTTCTTATTATGCTCTTAAGGGTTCCTCTGTCAAGAGTATCGTGAAGAGGAACGGTTATTTTAATCACGACTTCAGATGTAACTTTCTTCATCCTGATGTGGCTTCCCCTCTGCCTGACTATAACAAATCCAGCCCTCTCCAATGCTTTTATTGCTTCTTTTCCAGAAATAACTGGCAACTTCAAACCGTTACCTCAGCTACCTGGCCTGTGCCCATGGAGAGAAAGTCATTTTCAGGCTCAAGGTAGAGTTCTATGGCTTCTTTTATGTTCTCAAGGGCTTCCTTTTTTGTCTTTCCTTGAGAAATGCAGCCCGGAAGCGAAGGAACCACGACCACGTACCAGCCGTCTTCGCCTTCTGTGATAACGACTTTAAATTTCATGGTCATTATTTTGCGTATATGTACTTATTAAGGTTGCTATGAATCGGCGCCGTCCTTTGAGAGCGCATGGGCGGCGCGCCTTCCCTGCGGCGGGGGCTGCGGGATGAGATGGGGGCGGCGCAGAACTTGTGGTATTTGAATTAATCTGGAAGCCCTACTTCGGTTGTAGCATCAGCCAAGAGATGAAATACATAGCCGAGGAAAAAACTAGAAATAATATAAAATATAGAAAAAAGTAAACCAACTAAAGCTGTTATGACCAATATCTTTCCCGTTAATTTTAAAGCTCTTTTGCTATGACCTAAACCTCTGTGCATCCAACTTGTAGGAGCTTCTAAAATATCAGGGATAATAGAACCTAGAACAGCAGATATAAGCGCATATACGATTGCATCCGAAGAAATTTTGATCGCTAAATAAATAAGATAAGTGTACGCCAGAAAGGCGATAACACCTATAGTCAAATGTTGTTGTCTATTCATTTTTGTTTTGCAACCTGTATCGCTCGATACAAGTCTAAAATATCAGACCTATCTCCTTTAATAGTAAGCTCATTTAGTTTAAGGTACATTGTTTTGAAAATCATACCTTCCTCAACAATTCTAAAAGATTTTATTTGGTCGAGTGGAATTTCATGCAAACGATCTGATTTGAAAATAAGTCCTTTGCTTGTATAAAACATAACTCGGTTGCTTGTTACATACCCTTTTAAGCCCGCTTCACCACCCACATACAAGCTGCCGTTTGTTGCATAGGTAGCTATTTCATTCGGTATTAGATATTTTTCTATTCCCAGACCAGACAATCTTGAAGTTTCACTTACAGTTTTCTTAACAATTTCTTCGACCATACTTATCCCTCTGTCTAAATCATTAATTCTATAGTTGATAAATATATCGTAAGTTTTAATTCTCTAATTGTTAATAACAATCCTCAAACCCCACTCCCAGAACCTATTCGTCCTCGCATAATTCCTCTCAACAATCAGCATATTCCAGTAAAACTCCTCCTCATCCTCCCTCAGCTTCCCAATCACACGCAAGGCAGTCTCAATTACTTCAGCAATTTCACGAACTCATCCCTCTTCAAACCCGCCTGCCTGATAATCTCAAGCAGCGTTCCCGGGTCGATTTCCTTATGGTTTGGAACAACAACAGCCCGCTTGGAATCCGAAACCACTCTGACGAGAACAATATGGCAGCCTTTCTGCCTTGCAGGTTCAAAGCCAATTTTTTTAAGAGCCTTGATAACTTCACGCCCTGACAGGACGGGCAGCTTCCCCATGGGACAGCACCTCAAAATGAGCTATGACGGTATCTTCAGGCGCTATCTCTTCAGGAAAGCCCATCTCCTCAATATAGACCTCTACAGCTTCTTTGAGATTTTTAAGCGCCTCTTCAATCGTATAACCTTGGCTTACAACATCTACTTCCGGGCACAGAGCCGCAAACTGCTTATCACCTTTTCTGATGATTGCTGTAAAATCCATATAACTCACTGAAATGTATCGTTCCGATTCGTTAAATAGATTTGCATTTCAATATGCACAGGCAGTCCTCCAAAAGTGTACCATAAGTATTATACTTTACTTACAACTCTCACTTCCCCAGATATACGACATCCTTCACGCATTTAAAATGCGGGGGTCGCCTGTCATGAGCCTTGCAGCTTCGTTTTTTGCAGTCGCGGAAACGATGGATCGTCAGTACGGTCGTCATCTCCCTCGTGCCTGTCAAATTCCTTTAGTCCAGGAAAAGCTCCGAAATATGATTTTTTAAACTTCTTCTTAAATTTTATAAGCTCCATGATAACACTTCATGACCACCGTCCATAAATCACTTACTCCCAGAACCTCTTCGTCTTCGCATAATTCCTCTCGGCAATCAGAATATCCCTGTAAAACTCCTCCTCATCTTCCCTCATCTTCCTTATAACCCTCGACGCAGTCTCAGGCCCAATCCCCCTCGAAGCAAGCGCAATCGCCGCAGTCTTCCCCTGCGAGAGCACGACATTCGCATTACGGTAAAGTCAGGCAGTTCTATCATCAGTATTTTTTTGTTAAGTTTCATATATAATGAAAAGAGATTATAGTATAAAGCGTGCTGCAATATGCAAAGATGACTTGATTTCGGACACGAAATGGTTACGCAAATGAAAAATAATGGAGGAATGTGGTTTTGGAAGCAGTCAAACAAATTGTTAGAATACCTAAAGACCATGAGATAAGGATAAAGGTTCCAAAGGATATTCCTGAAAATGAAACAATAGAAGTGATTTTAATTATGAAAAACAGGCAGGATAGTTTCAAACAAAAAATTAGAGAATTAAAAAATGCTACTAAAGATAAACTCTTTCTCGAAGATATGAAAGAAATATCTGATGACTTCAATTCTGTCGATTTAGAAGGATATTAAACGAAGATGCAGTATAAGTGGCATATATTCTTAGCCAATCTTGACCCAGTGGTTGGCTCTGAACAGGGAAAGACTCGTCCAGTTCTGGTAATAAGTGAGGAAGAAATAAACCAGATTCTACCGGTAGTGAATGTTCTTCCGATAACATCAAGAAAGCCAGAAAGGAGGATTTACCCGAATGAGGTCTTAATGCCTGCCAATACGGGAAGACTTGAGAAGGAATCTATTGTTCTTTGCTATCAAATAAGGACTCTTGATAAAAAACGTCTGATAAAAGAATTGGGTATAATCGAAGATTTTGATTTACAGCAGGAAATAATTGATGCACTGAGTTTTCAATTGGGAATTACCAGATAATAACCCCCTACACATCCCAGAACCTCTTCGTCTTCGCATAATTCCTCTCGGCAATCAGAATATCCCTGTAAAACTCCTCTTCATCCTCCCTCAACTTCCGAATAACCCTCGAAGCAGTCTCAGGCCCAATCCCCCTCGAAGCAAGCGCAATCGCCGCAGTCTTCCCCTGTGAGAGCACAAGGTTGGCATTCCGATAAACCCGCGCCGTCCTTTTTCTCTCCTCCTCTGTCTTTTCCCTATCAGGCTTCCTAACAATCTTAATCTCCTCCTCCTCCCAGGGCTTGAGTGCCGCGATCAGCCTGCTGCTGCACAATGGACATTCCGGAACCTGGGGGACGTTGTTGACAACCCTTTTGGCTTTCCATTTCTTGCAGTTCAGGCAGAAAAGGATAACATGGTCGTTCATTATCCTGCTCTTGAGCGCCATGATAATTGAGCTGTCCGCCCTCTCGGGCGCCATTAGCTCCCTGCCGCCCATGAAACCCGCCTCGCCTATCGGGCTTGTGGGCTGGACAACCAGCTTCATGCTCCCGCTCTGGAGCGCGCCAAGAGCCTCCCTAGCGCGTGCTATATCGAGCTTGTCGTGGAATATCTCCCGCACGGCTTCATCATACATGGGCGTGTGCTCGAACACATCAAGCAGTTTCTTCATGCTTATGCGCCCGTAATCCACATCCCTGCTCAGCGCGCCGAATTTCCGCGCCACATGAACCATCTTCCATTTGAGCAGCGTGGTATTCTTCAAGGTCATCTCGATAATCGGTTCGATGTGGTCAGGGCTTGTAGTCAGGAGCAGCTCTTTTATCTTCTCGGCATTCAGCATCCTTGGGAGCTCAAGCTTAATCCTGTACGGATCAATCTCCATTGCCACGCTTGCACCGAATCGTGCTGCAAGCAGTGAGGTCAGCGTTCTTCCCAGGGTCTCATTCACCTTATGTCCGCCGCAGATGTTGAGCACGATTGTCTTCCCGTCCTGTTCGATAACCGCTGTATCATTAGTCGGCACGGTAAGACCTGCCTTGACCTGCTTCTGGATTAACTCCAGAATCTCATGTGCAGCTTCGCTATCTGCAGGATATTCGTTTCTGAAATCCCCGGTTATTTTTTCTGGTTTCTCACCATGTATAATTTTTTCCAGGATACGCTTCCTTATGCTCCCTACTTCCTGCGCCACCTCGTAAGGCACGGGTATCTCTTCGCCCACCCAGTTGGGGATATCCGCTCCCGGGTCGCTTATCGGCTCCACCTTTATCCTGCTTTTCTCTGTTATTATCTCGATGATGCGCCACATCTCGCCTTTTGCAATGAAAACTGCGCCGGCTTCTGCAAAATCCACAACGAACGCCTCGTCAAGCGCTCCCACTGTCCGCCCGCTCACTATATCGAATATCTCAAATCGTTTCTCATCCGGGATCATGGAGAGGTTTTCGTAAAAATACTGCCATGTCCTCCTCTTCCTGTTGACCGTATCATTCTCAAAGCGTATAAGCCTGGTATCGTTTAACTGCTTGATAACCTCGCGCAGCATCTCGATTTTAAGATTACGATAGGGGTGAGCCCTTTTGACTATCGAATATATGGCAGGAGTTGAAATCTCGCTAAAATCAAGCGCCATCCCGCAGATCTGGTTTGCAAGCGTATCGGTGCTGTTCTCATGGATATCGATAGTTTCAATCTTCCCTGCTTTTGCCCTCCGTGTGATTGCTGAGGATTCAGCCGCATCGTCCGCACTTATAGTGATTATTGTCCCGCTTGACCTCTCCCCTATCCGATGCCCGCCGCGCCCCACCCTCTGTATAAGGCGTGTAACCTCGCGAGGGGACATGTACTGGACTACATGCTCCACGTCGCCGATGTCTATCCCAAGTTCCATCGAAGAGGTGCAGATAAGTCCTGAAAGAACACCTCCTTTAAAATTATTTTCCGCCTCGATTCTTGTTTCCCGTGAAAGTGAACCGTGATGTACGCCGATAGGGATTCCCAGCATCCTGAACCTTGAACCCAGCATTTCAGCCGCTTCTCTTGTATTTACGAAAATCAGGGTGGATTTGTGCTGTGCCACAATATCGGATATTACAAGGAGATGCGAGGCTATCTCTGGAGTGCACATCAGTTTTTTTGAAGACTCAAAATCCGCTGATGCAGGTTTTGGACATACCACATTGAAATCCAGTTTTTTTATAAGGGACACTTCAATCACCCTTGCATTCCTGTTCGTTCCTGCAAGGAAACGCGCTATATCATCGGGTTTCCCCACAGTTGCAGAAAGACCGAGCCTCTGGAACTCGCCGCATACTTCAACCAGTCGTTCAAGGGCGATGGATAACTGCGCGCCCCTCTTTGAAGAAGCAAGCTCGTGCACTTCATCAACAATCACATGCGTAACGGTCTTGAGGTTATTCCTGAGCCTCTTCCCTGTGAGCATCACCTGAAGCGTCTCAGGCGTTGTGACAAGAAAATCCGGGGGCTTGCGCGACTGTTTTTGCCGCTCGTAAGAGGTGGTGTCCCCGTGCCTGACTGCCACTTTTATACCCAGTTCTTTTCCCCACCATTCAAGGCGCGAGAGCATATCGCGATTCAGGGCGCGAAGAGGCGTGATATACAGGACAGATATCCCGCGTCTTTCCTCTTCCTTTTTTTGCATGATGCTGTCAAATACCGGAAGAACGGCAGATTCTGTTTTACCCGAGCCTGTGGGCGCTATAAGCAGCACATGTTCCTTTGCGAGCACCGCCGGGATTCCCTTTATCTGCGGCTCGGTGGGAGCAATAAATCCCTGCTTGGCTAAAGCATCCTGGATTCCGGGATTTAGCAGGCTGAACACGTTCATGGGCATGAAAAGATAATCGCAGTATATATATTATTCTACTATTGGCGAACGATTCTTGGCTTTATTTTTTCTCAAGCAGCATTTCAAGGTATGATTTGCGGATTGTGGCTGTCCTGTCGATGCCCAATTTTTCAATGATTTTTAAAATACTCTCGACCTTTTCCTCATAATTCCTGGAATTTTTTACAGGAATCTCAACCTCAATAAAACTCCCGAGGTCATGTACTTCATCAAGGGAGATAAAAAAATCCCCGAGCCTGTAATTTTTTCTTCTTTTTGTTACAGTTGCAACCGGGATAAATCCGAGCGATGACAATATGTTCCCCATGGTTTCGGTGTCTTTTATCACAATCTGGAATTCCTGTCTTGTTTTGGATACGGTGTCCATTTTCGGGCCCTTGTATGTCAGAAAGGCATCCCCATCCTCTACCCTTATCCTCAATGCCTCATCAGTCATCTCAAAATTGCGATGCGGCGCATTATAATATGTATCTGCCTGGTCCTGTATCCCGATAGGCGTAGCCCCCATTGATATGATTGCCCTTTCCATCTTTCTTGCGTCATCAACGCGTGCCTTTACTTCTATTTCTATCATTGGTGTTTGTTTGTCGTGACGATATATAAAATCGTTTATTTTTTGAGACGGTTTCAATTTGTGTTGGTAGTTATGTCAATGTGCAATATATTACCATAAATACGGTCGATTGAAGTTATGTTTATGCTATCCTTATCAAACTGCAATTTATTATTACGCTATATACCATATCTTTTGAATTATTTCAAAAAGTTTTTATACTTTCGTTCCTTGGGTATTTTGGCAGTTATGTTGTCAATCAAAAAAGAGGGCATCAAAGTATTTGTGTCATGGATAAGTAGTAAAACCACGCTTTAAAATCCGAGATGCACGGGGGATTTGCCATCATGGTGGTGTGGTGAGTGCATCAATTGAGTGCTGAAGAGCGAAATGATACAGGGCAAGCCGTAGGTGAGCCTTGCTGAAAAGTAAATATTCGAAGAAAGGAGGAAAACATATGGAAAATTTAAATGGAAAGAAGAATAGAATAAAGAGACGAAGTTTGCGTTTGTTGATGCCAATGTTGCTTGCTATTCTGGTATCAACTCCAGCTTTGGCAGACCCTGGACAGTTTACCGGATGCCTTAAAGTCCATGATGGCACGTTATATAATATTAATGGCGGAGCGTCACCAATAAAGCCGTGTTCAAAAAGTGACGTTGTTATAGGTTTCTATGATAACAACACAGTCAATGCACTTCAAACGCAGGTAACTACGCTTCAAGGGCAAGTAACCACTCTTCAAAATAATGTAACCACGCTCCAAGGACAAGAAACTACGCTCGAAGGGCAAGTAACCACTCTTCAAAATAATGTAACCACGCTCCAAGGACAAGAAACTGCGCTCGAAGGGCAAGTGACTACTCTTCAAAATAATGTAACCACGCTCCAAGGGCAAGTAACTGCACTCCAAGGACAGGTAACTACTCTTCAAGCGAATGTAACCACGCTCCAAGGGCAAGTAACTGCACTCCAAGGACAAGGGGATATAACTGCACTCCAAGGACAGGTAACTACTCTTCAAGCGAATGTAACCACGCTCCAATCAACGTTTCAAGGGGTCACACGTACCGGAAATGATATACATATTAGAGGCGCCAATCTCCATATAGAAAGTGGAAGCGGCAGTACCGACGGTGCAGTCAATGGTCTTGGCAACCTTATTATCGGCTACAACGAACTTCGGGGAATTGGTGATAGTAGAACAGGCTCCAATAATCTGATTTTAGGCAAATATAATAATTACTTGAGTTATGGTGGTCTCGTTGCTGGTGGGTATAATAATATTTCAGGTCCCTTGGCATCGGTCAGTGGAGGCGTCCAAAATACAGCCAGCGGCCTCGTTGCATCGGTCAGTGGAGGCGGAGGTAATAACGCCAGCGGTTATCTATCATCTGTCAGTGGAGGCGGAGGTAATAACGCCAGCGGTTATCTATCATCTGTCAGTGGAGGCTATACTAATACAGCCAGCGGTGACTATGCATCGGTCAGTGCAGGCCACTCTAATACAGCCAGCGGTGTCTATTCATTGGTCAGTGGAGGCGGAAGTAATAACGCCAGCGGTGACTTTTCCTCGGTCAGTGGAGGCATCTATAATACAGCCAGCAGTTTCTATTCATCGGTCAGTGGAGGCGGAGGTAATAACGCCAGCGGTGACTTTTCCTCGGTCAGTGGAGGCATCTATAATACAGCCAGCGGTTTCTATTCATCGGTCAGTGGAGGCTATCAGAGTAGTGCACCTGGATTCTACAATTGGGCGGCGGGTACTACCGGGACGGTATATACTGGTCAATTTTTCTCAAGTCGATAGAGGAAGCACCAATAAGAGTTCAAAGTGTTCTCTCTAATTTTGAGACCAGTTTGACAGGTTTGATACCTGTCAAATTTTATTTTTTTATTAATCGTTCTGCTTATTAGATATCTAATTATATACTTCATAATAAATATTAAAAACTATGGATTTTGCCGAAGGCTTTTTTGAGGTAAAATATCCATCTCCCCATCTTGACGGTCAGTTATTGTATATGAGCCAAGACGTGAGCGCCCCGAAGCGTGGGGAGGTTGGGCGACCCTGCGAACTGCGCAGCGTCGCTTTTTTCCGTTCACAATAGGTGTTTTAAGTTGCTCAACTAAAACGATTGCCTGGGATTCATTGCGATAACATCCATCAAAACACGCTCCGCCTAAGGGCAACTTATCGCCGTTGCATCACTCACAAATCATTAGGATTGCGCCCCCCCGCCCTAAATGGAGCACGCAAAAGCGAATGTGCGCCTGCCCCACCAAAACATTCATTCAAGGTCATTTCAATTTACCAACACATATTGTAACGGTCTCGTAATATCCAGGATATTCTTTATAGCTTCACAAACCAAACATGTTATAGAAAGTAAATTATGAGCGACAAAAACCAAACATCTTCAAAACACCAGAAATTAAGCGGAGAAAAGAAGAAACAGAAAAGTGGATGGATTTCAAGAAGTTCTGGTTCTGGAAAGAAAGAACATAAAGATACAACGATTGTATTTACAAGAAGACCAAATGAAACATATGAGGAATATTTGGCTTCACTGGCAACTCCGGAAGAAGAAACTCCAGAAGAATAATCTTTTTAATTTGTCCTGACACTCTGCTATTCTTCTTAGATAACATACATGCTTCTGAAAAAAAAGATGCATATAATTTTAGTTAGCTGAAGAGCTGCGGAGTTTGCCTGAACCCGATTTTCACCTCTTTTCATACCCGTGGAAAAGCTCGCTTCCCACACCACGATAGACAATCCTGTCCCCAAGCGGGGTAATGCGTTTGACTTCCGGCCATTTATCCAGCGGCTCCGAACCCTCAAGTGCGGCTTTTGTGGGCTTGATATCCCCCATTCTCGGTTCCCTCCTGACATCAATCCCGCTCACGTTATGGCTGAATTCTATTGGGATATTATTCGGGTCGTAGGCGTAAATGGAATGGATAAAACCATGGTCTATCACTTCCGATACCGGGAATCCTGCGGCTTCAAGTTTTGCTTTCAGGTTCCAGAGGTCTTCTTCCTCCTCAACGCCAAAAGAAACATGGTCAAAACCGAACCTTCCGCTGACAGGTCTGCCGTGTTCCTTTTTTATCATGGGTTCAACCCCTTCCCACTCAAAAAACGCTATCAGGTCACTCGGCGATATCTCAAAAAAGTAATGCCTGTAGCCCGGCTGCCCAAGCCCTGCCACGAGCCTCATGCCAAGCAAATCCCTCCAGAAACGTATTGTCCTATCCATATCTCCGGTTGCCATTGCAAGATGGTTTACGCCATTGAAATTTATCTTAATTGACATAATCTAACCTCAAGTATAATTTGGCTCGAAACCTTGATGTACCTTTCGGGCTTTAATAGTTCCAAATGGCACAATCATCGAATCAGGTATGGGAAGATTTCTTCAAGCGTTATTACTGGGAGAACATACTTGAGCTTGCCAAGGATTACCCGGAAAAACGCACCCTGTTTATCCAGTTTCCTGACCTTGAGAGGTACGATATGGAGCTGGCACGGGAGTTACTTGAGCATCCCGACCCTGTAGTAAAACATGCAAACGAGGCGCTCAATGCAATTGACCTGCCTGCTGATGTCATATTTACCAACACCCATGTCCGGATTATCAAGCTTCCTGAACGCATCCAGATAAGGGAACTCCGAAGCGAAAACATCAACCAGTTCATAGCAGTATCAGGTCTTATCAGGAAAGCCACAGAGGTAAGGCCCAAGATAATCACTGCCGCTTTCAAATGCCAGAGATGCGGGAACGTCACGTCAGTGCCGCAGGCTGAAGGTAAATTCGTTGAGCCTTTTGAATGTGAAAGCGAGGCTTGCGGGAGAAAAGGTCCATTTAAACTCGTACACGAAGAATCAGAATTTATTGATGCACAGAAGCTTCGGGTGCAGGAATCACCCGACGAACTCCGCGGGGGAGAGCAGCCCCAGACGCTGGATGTGGATGTTGACGATGACCTTGCAGGAATCGTATCGCCTGGAGACCGCGTTGTAGTCTCCGGGATATTGCGCTCATACCAGAGAAGTACCCCGCATGGGAAAAGTACATACTTCGATCTTGTGCTTGATGGAATATCAATCGAGATAGAGGACAAGGAGTTTGAGGAGATCGAGTTATCAAATGAGGATATCGAGAAAATTATTGCCCTTGGAAAAGACTCCAAGGTTTACGACAAGATAATATATTCGATAGCCCCTTCGATTTATGGCTATGAGGAAGTCAAGGAAGCCATGGCGCTTCAGCTTTTTTCAGGCCTTCCGAAAAACCTGCCAGACGGTGCCCGCATACGCGGCGATATACATGTCCTTCTTGTGGGCGACCCGGGTGTGGCAAAATCGCAACTGCTGCGCTATGCCGTGAAGCTTGCGCCGCGCGGCATATACACAAGCGGTAAAAGCTCGACCTCGGCAGGTCTCACAGCGACAGCGGTCAAGGACGAGTTCGGAGAAGGGAGATGGACGCTTGAAGCCGGAGCGCTTGTATTAGCAGATATGGGTCTTGCCTGCGTGGACGAACTTGATAAGATGGACCCCGACGACCGCAGTTCCATGCACGAGGCTATGGAGCAGCAGACCATAAGCATTGCAAAAGCAGGCATCATGGCAACATTGAAATCACGATGTGCTCTCCTCGGGGCTGCAAATCCAAAGTTCGGAAGGTTTGACATGTACGAACCTATAGCAAAGCAGATCAATATGCCTCCTTCCCTTCTGTCGCGGTTTGATTTGATTTTCATCCTCACGGATGAACCTCAGGTAAGCAGGGATACTGCAATTGCAGAACATATCCTGAAAGCCCATTATGCAGGCGAGCTTGCTTTGAGAAAGGACAGTATCATTAATTCCGGCATAAGCCAGGAAGAAATAAATATAGCCATGGAGGTCATCCAGCCGGTCATAGATTCGGAGATGCTGCGGAAATACATCGCTTATACAAAGAGGAATATCTTTCCCATCATCCAGGACGATGCAAGAAAGCAGTTGATAGACTTCTATCTCGGCCTGCGAAAACAGGGAGAAGACCCCAATTCCCCGGTGCCTGTGACCGCCCGCCAGCTCGAAGCCCTTGTCCGTCTTGCTGAAGCCAGCGCACGCGTTCGTTTGAGCAGTATCATAACCACTGAGGATACTACAAGGGTCATCCGAATCGTTATGGCAAGCCTGAAACAGGTCATGACAGACCCTGAGACGGGGAAACTGGATTCAGATATCATCAATGTGGGGATGGGTAAGAGCCAGCGCGATAAGGTTAAGATATTGAAAGAGATTATCAGGGAGCTTCAGGAAGAATATAAGAGTGCAGTACCCCTGGAAGAGATTATATCAAAGGCAGAAGAATCAGGCATCAAGAAAGATACTGTTGAAGACATGATACAAAAATTAAAACAGGTTGGAGAAATAATTGAACCGAGCAGCAATGATCGCTACAAGGTTGTTTGAACATGTATATGAAAAAATACGACACGGATGGACAGCTCATCGTGGCAGTCTGCGATAAGAATATTGTCGGAAAAAAGTTCAGGGAAGGCAAGCTTGTACTTCGGCTGGATGAAGGTTTCTATAAAGGTGAAGATGTTTGGGAAGAGGAAGTAAGAGAAGCTCTCTCCTGTGCAACAATCGCAAACATCGCAGGTGAAAAATCAATAGCCTGCGCGGTTGAATGCGGCTGCATCGACCCTGATACTATTATATTTATCGAAGGCATCCCCCATGCCCAGATGGTGAAGCTATGAAAACCTTTAAGGAAGGTTTATCAAAAGAAGGGGGTATGCGCCATACCCCTATACATCATAAAGGGGTGTAACCCTTTATGACAGAAATGATTGAAAGCAATAGATTGATCGAAATGGTTATTGATAAGCATAATCGGTTTCTTGAGGCATTTAATTCTGAGTTTTCAGAGCTTGAAAGTAAGCTAAGTGCTGTTAAACAGCAGGCTGATACGATTAAAAAAGAGGTAGAAGCCACAGAAACCAGAATCGAAGTCTTGAATGAGAAATATTATTTCCTTTTCCACCAGGCGAAAAAACAAAGGGAAGAGATATTCAGCGATGTACTTGGAAAGATGCGAGCTGCTAAGAATGCCGGCGTTGCGGATATAACACGGCTGGGCAGCAGGATAGAAGAGTTTGAGAAAAGGCTTCAAAGTTCAAAAAATATCGAGGATGAAGAAAGAACGATAGCGGAGATAAAAAAACTACTTTATAATTTCGAATCTGCAGCCAAAAGAGCAGGAATGACTGTTACATGCAAAGGGGTTGAAGATAAATTAAATGAAGCCAACGCTTCCCATAAAGAACTGATATCCATTCAGAATAAACCGAAGCAGGATACCAGTTCTGCCAGGGATTATGATAAGCAAAAGGGTGATATTGAGGGCAGGCATAACTGGTTAAAACGAAGGATTGAAAGCCATAACAATGCTCTTGCCTACTGGGAAAAACAAAAAGGTGGGATTAACGTTGGTTGAATCCGAGAATATGCAGGTACAGGCTGCCGAGGAAGTTCATGTTGCGACTCCAGATGAGGCTCCTGTAGAGGCTCCTATTGAGACTCCCGCCGAACCGGTCATTGAACAGGCGCAGGATATCAAGGTCGAGGAGGTCAGGGTATATCCCAAGCTTTCAGAGCGGGAATTAAAGGAAAAAATCAACCTTCTGCGGCAGCGGATAGAGCAGAACGAGAGGGAATTGAAAAGCATATTCCGGGAAATCTCGCTCCATAATACAGGCGGCAGGGAATTAAAAGCCAAGCGCGATGGTCTGAATGCGAAGATCAAGGAAATGTCCCAAAAAGCATCGGAGCTTCGAAAAAAGCGTGATGAAGTCAATTCAAAGATTGCAGAATTGAAAGCCGTGAGGGACGAGCTCAGGAGCAAGGGGAAGGAATTTAGCGGAAAACTCGGCGAACTTAAGAAAACCCGCGACGAGCTGAATCAAACAGCCCGCGGAAGGCTTGAAACCCTCGGGAAAGCGTACGAAGAGGAGCTTAACCTCTTTCTGACAGCCGACCTGCCACTTGAGCATGAAATAAACATTTTTAACCGTTTAAACGAGTTGAACCAGAGGCTTGAAGCCACAAAGAAGGCTAACGAGATCCACAGCGAGATTTCAGTGGAGTATAACAAAGCCAAAGTGATATACACGGATATGGATTCTTTGCATGCGCAGATTCAAACCCTTGCGCAGGAATCCCAGAAATACCATGAGGAACTGATTGCCTTTTATCATGAAATAGACCCGCTCCGGAAGGAAGCCGACTCCTATCATTCCATGTTATCTGAAAAATATAAAGGCATTGCGCCGCTGCGGAAGAAGATAGCAGCTATCAAGGCTGAAGTCCCGAAACTGAGGGATGAACTTGGGATATATCTTGAGCAGATGAAGGAGATCCAGTTAGCAAAAGAGGAGCAGAAGAACGAAGGGAAACGAGAGGAAGCCAAGGAGAGATTCAAGAAAAGCGGGCGCATCAGCCTTGAGGAGTTCAGGATTCTGGTGGAGAACGAGGACATTAAGCTTTAGACCTGCAAGACCGGTGGGGAGTGACCGTTTCAATTCGTGTTGGTAGTTATCCTGAGAGACAATACTAATGGGATCAATCAATTAGAATCATTTTGCCGTAGAGAAATATTCATTATTGCAACCTGATTAAACTAATAAATTCTGGATTATTCCTAATATTATCTAATTCTTTATCATGTCTTGCTCTAAATATATAATACGTAGATAAATTTATAGCTTTTTTTAAAGAATCAACTGCATTATCAACATCTTTATTCATTGAAAATGCGCATGCCATATCAAAATATGCCCAATCCAATTCTGGATTTAACTCAATTGCTTTTTTATAATATTTTATTGCATTATCAAAATCATTAATTTGATAATAAAACCATCCGTTTTCAGCCCAAGCTGTATGAGATTCGGGAAATAATTCTATCGCTTTATCATAGTATTTTTTTGCTTTGTCAAATTCTCGTAGATTCAGAAATATTCTACCTAAATTGATATACACCTCTTCATTTTCAGGGTCAATCTCCAGTGCTTTCGTACATGAAATGATAGCTTCGTCAAATTTGCCTTTATCTAGTGATGAAAAACCTTCTGAATTTAAATTATCTGATAAGATGTATAGACTCATTATAGAAAAACCAATTATGAAAAAAAGAATTGATATAACTTTATAGATTTCCTGATTTGTGAGAAAAGTTTGATCGACTTTTACAAAATTTGTTATTTCATATAAGCCTGTTGATGTCCCTTTAATGCTCTGCGACTGATAAAATGTTACTTTATCTATTGCATAAAGCCCATTTTCCATCGGTTTTTTTGAAAATGCAACGAGTAAAAATTCATTATTTTTTAATAAACCTATATTGGTATTTATCTTAGACTTTAAATCATTAGTAAGTAAAATTGTAGAGTTCTCACCAGTAGTAGTAAATGTAAAATTAGGGAATTCAAGGTACGAATAATCAGGAAATTCATGAATCTTATAATTAATATTTTCGAAATCAGAAATAAAATGTGAATATCCAGAAATATTGCTTGTATAAATTAATGTCGAAATATAAAATGAGGTACTAATAAAGATTATACCAAGACTGATTAATGAAATTTTTTTGAGTCTCATTTAATTATCCTTTTTTATTTTTTCTTGTTGTAATCATGAATGTTACAAATATCGAAAACGCCACCATGATAACAGTTGCCAACCAAGGATGGCTATCAAAAAGCAAAATAATATCTGATTTGTATGTGTAAATGATAATAAATCCTATTGGCAATGAAATTGCTAATAAGATAGATTTTTTATCGAAAACTCTTTTATTCAAAACAATTTTCAATTTTTTACAAACTTCATCAGTCCAATAAATTATAGTAAAATTAATGCCAGTTATCCCTACTAAAAAAAGTAACGTCGCATCTAAACCATAACTGATAGAATCATGAAAGAAAATAATCGCGCTAAATGCTGCTATTGTACTTGAAAAAATCTGATATGATTGAAACAATAAATCAGTTTTCCATATGACCGCAACTATTCTAAATATTATTATTGACGTTATAAAAAAAGCCACTCCAAACATTGAAGAAAAAGTTTTCGCAATTATATTTGATACAAACAAAAGAATAGTTATTAAAAAACCTAATAAAATGAAAATTGCAAATTGATTAATAAATATTTTTGGAAATTGGATTGTCCTCTCACCCTTTTGAATTATTTTCATTAGAAGGGGAACTTCCTCTCGAGTCAAATTAATTTTCTTCAAGAGTTGAATTTCTTCTTGGGTTAAACTTGCATCTTCTAAATTTGGTATTAACTTTCCACTTTCCGTATTTCCTCCATATAATCCAACTGTAAACAGAATATTCAATTCTTTTAGAATCTTCTATTATAAATAATATAGGTTAACCAGAAAGAGGATTGCCCCCCGCGCCTAAATGGAGCGCGCAAAGCGAATGTGCGCCTACTCGCGCGAACAGCCCTTCGGGACAGTTTACCTGATGCGCCAACGGTATATATCAAAACCACCAAAATGGATTGATGAAAGACCACTGAGCGAGGTTAAGTATTAATACAGATAATAGAGTTTATTGAAGGGAGGTTTTTAAATGAAGAAAATGACAGAACAGCATCTTATCAATGCATTTGGAGGAGAAAGCCAGGCACATATGAGGTATTTACATTTTGCAAACCAGGCTGAGAAAGAAAAATTCAATAATGTGGCACGCTTATTTCGCGCAATCGCCCATGCTGAATATATACATGCAGGAGACCATTATCAGGAGTTAAAACACCTGGACGGGGGATTTGTCGCGAACAGCATGGCGGCTTTTGGTCCGGGCGATTCCAGGAAAAACCTTAAACTCGCCATCGCCGGCGAGACATTTGAAATCGAGGAAATGTATCCTGTGTACATGGAAGTGGCAAAATTCCAGGGAGAAAAAGGCGCACAAAAAAGTTTTGAATGGGCGTATGGCACTGAAAAAATGCATAAGCTGCTTTATGAAAAGGCATCAGGCTCGGTTAATTCAGGAAAGGATGCCAAACTCGGTCCGATCCAGGTTTGCGAAGTTTGCGGATATACCCTGGAAGGAGAAGCGCCCGATAAATGTCCCCTGTGCAGTGCGTCTAAAGACAAATTTACTGCATTTAAATAGGTGACCATACGCCCCTTCTGGCCCCTTCTTGGGCAATAATTTATATTCTTATCCAGTAACTCTGGATACATGCGAATCGGAGTCATCGCAATCCAGGGAAATGTCGAAGAACACGTTAATGCCATGATAAGGGCATTGAAAGAGGCAAAACGTGAAGCAGAGGTCATAAAGATAAAACATAAAGGAATAGTCCCGGCGTGCGATGCTTTAATCCTTCCCGGCGGTGAGAGCACCACCCTCGGCAGGCTTTTGGAGCGCGAAGGCATCTCCTCTGAAATAAAAAGCGCTGCTCATGCAGGTATTCCCATAATGGGAACATGCGCTGGGCTTGTATTGCTTGCAAAACACGGTGACAAACAGGTAGAGAAGGCAGGGCAGCCTTTACTCTCACTGATGGATATTCGTGTGAACAGGAACGCCTTCGGGCGGCAGAGAGAATCGTTTGAAGCTCATGTGGACTTTAAAGGTCTCGCCAGGCCTTTTAATGCTGTGTTCATAAGGGCGCCGTGCATCACGCAATTGGGAAGGGATGTGGAAATCCTTTCAACATACAACGGTTCCATAGTTGCGGCAGGACAGAAAAACATGCTTGCTCTGGCATTTCATCCTGAATTGACCGATGATGTGCGAATACACCATTATTTTTTGAAGATGATAGGATAATTATCCGGATCGTTTTATCCTTCCGGTTATCCTTTGAATTTTCTCCTGATATGGTTTGCGAAGCTCCTCGTATTCCTCATCCAGGAGGTTTCCTGATTCATAATCCTTGTCCAGTTCGCCAAGCTTCGAGAGGATTTCGTTTTTGAGGCTCAGAAGTTCGTCTCTGGTTTTTCCTTCAAGTCCGGTATCTTCCTCAACTGCCTCGCCTTCAATGGTCTTCTCAACTGTTTCCAAAGCAGCCTCTTCTTCGCTCTCTTGCGCCTTTTCCCGCTTTAATGAACTTTTTATTTTTCCTTCGAGTGCCTGGAGCTTTTCACTCCTCTTCCTTATGACAGGATATGAAAGTGCAAGTAATATGAGAAGCCCGATAATCACATAACCTGCAAGCTGGGCTGGAGTTATCACCGGTTTTGAGACCACTTGAGTTATCGATTGTTTTGAGATCTCGATATTGAGCTCTTTAAATCGAGGTTCATAAAACCGGTTTGTAACCGTGTTGCCTTGTTCGGTTACGTCTGATGGACTGATATCATTTCCATTTTCATCCGTCAAATTAACTGAACTGCCATTTGGTTTTGTAATTATAAGTACAAGAGGAGGCATATCCTGGCTTGGCACATATTGGTAATTAATTAGGGTTGGATATGTCAACATCTTTGTATATGCAAGGGTCTTATTTAGTGTTACTTCGGGTTTTGCCGTCACCAGATATTCGATAATATAAAAAGAAGCAAGACTATTTGTTTCAATATCATCGTGCCAGCTAACAACATTTCCATTTTGTATGATAGGCAGGTAATCTGTTGTAGTTCCTGTGGTCATTTCGTTTTTTGCTATTTCTCCCGTATCATTCCTTTTAATAATCTCAGCCCCATCAGGAACCCATGTTCTTAAAGAACCGGAGAAATTCTGTGTTCCCGCATTTTTAAATATCAGGGTTTCTCGTACATACGATTTGTTTTCTGATTGGAATTGGACTGCGTCCACCTCGATGAGATGCTGCAGTAATCTAATATCCTGGTCCGATTGCGTGGTGTTTAACAAAACTCTGTTAGCTTGACCAAATTGCGTGATGTTTCCAGGTTGAGCATTTGAATTGTTATTTACCATTACCGGAAACCCATAGGTTGTGTTGATCAAAAAAGTAATTAAAAATATTGAAACAATAAATTGTGTTAGCTTTCTCATGAATCCTCGCCTGTTTAATAGAGTATTTGTGTAGATATATCTTGTTGTTTATGGCGTTCCATCGTTAAATTAATAGATACAACCAACCTTAAGACCTCGATGATTCCTGAAATCATTGAATCCTATCAAAAACACATCACAGAGAGGCAAAGACAGGGAATCCCTCCTCTCCCTCTGAATGCCGAACAGGTAAAAGCCCTGTCCGAACTGGCTCTCAATCCGCCTGAGGGGAGAGAGGAACTCATCCTGAAACTCCTGAAAGAGCATATCCCTCCGGGTGTTGATCATGCAGCGCTCGAAAAGGCAAAGCTCCTTCGCAGCATTGCGCTTCGCGAAAAAAAATCAAGAATAATATCCCCGCATGATGCGGTAGCGCTTCTTGGAATGATGAAAGGCGGCTACAACATCGAAACTCTCATCGAATTGCTCGATGATAAAACGCTTGCTTCTGATGCTGCTTCTGCCCTCTCGGATACCATCCTGATATTTGGTTTCTTTGACAGGATCGAGAAGCTTGCACGCACAAACCATTATGCTTCGAAGGTTCTGGAAAGCTGGGCAAAAGCAGAGTGGTTCTTGCGGTCCCGGGAACTTCCGAAAACGCAGAAAGTTGCGGTGTTCAAAATCCCGGGCGAGGTCAATACGGATGACCTTTCACCTGCATCCCGTGCAGGAAGCCGCGCCGATATCCCGCTCCATGCCTTATCCATGCTGGAATCCCGCTATCCGACTGCAATTAACGACATTGTAGAGTTGAAAAAGAAAGGGTATCAGGTTGCATTCGCCGCAGATGTTGTAGGAACTGGCAGCAGCAGGAAATCCGCCATGAACTCGCTGCTGTGGTGGATAGGCGAGGATATCCCGGGTGTCCCGAACAAACGCAGGGGCGGGGTTATTCTTGGAAGCCAGATTGCACCCATTTTCTTCAATACGGCAAGGGACAGCGGCGCTTTTCCTATTAGATGCAATGTATCGCAACTGGAAACCGGCATGGTTGTAACCATAGATTTCGAAGGCGGAAGGATTCTTGACAGGGACGGGAATGAGGTAACGGCGTTCAATCCCGAACCAGAAACGCTTCCTGATGAATACAGGGCAGGAGGAAGGCTTCTCCTCATAATCGGAAAGGAGCTCACGCGAAAAGCACAGGAAGCGCTGGGAAAGAAATATAATGTATTTATCAAGCCAAAGGAGCCTGAAGCTTCAAAAAAGGGTTACACCCTTGCCCAGAAGATTGTGGGTAGAGCCTGTGGTTTACGGGGCGTTAGACCGGGGCAGGCATGCCTTCCAAGAATCACAACAGTGGGTTCACAGGATACAACTGGTCCCATGACGGCTGAAGAGATAAAAGAATTAGCCTGCATCGAATTCCAGGCGCCTCTGGTGATGCAGTCCTTCTGCCATACGGCAGCCTATCCAACGCCCAAGGACAGGAAAATGCACAGAGAGCTTGCTCAGTTTTTCAGGGAAAGGGGAGGCGTTGTGCTCAAGCCCGGTGACGGCATAATCCATTCATGGCTGAACAGGATGCTCCTGCCCGATACGGTGGGCACAGGCGGGGACAGCCACACCCGGTTCCCCATCGGGATTTCATTCCCTGCGGGAAGCGGACTCGTGGCTTTTGCCGCTTCTCTTGGCGTTATGCCGCTTGATATGCCGCAAAGCATGCTCGTCAGGTTTAAGGGCAAACTCAGGAAAGGCATTTTTTTGCGTGATGTTGTCAATGCCATCCCTTATTTTGCCCTGAAGAACGGCAAGCTCACCCTTGAAAAGAAGGATAAAAAGAACATCTTCAACGGAAGGATAATAGAAATGGATGGTCTTCCCGACATTACTGTGGAGCAGGCTTTTGAACTTACAGACTCCAGTGCAGAGCGCTCTGCCGAGGCTGCGGTTATAGCGCTTTCAAAGCAGCAGGTGATGCAGTATCTTCGAAATAACATATCCATTTTAAAATCGTTACTGGACGAGGGTTACGCATCAGCCGCTCTGGAGAGGCGCATCGAGGCTATGGAGGAATGGCTGGCAAACCCCTCCCTGCTTCAGGCAGATGCCGATGCTGAATATGCCGATGTGCTGGAAATAGACCTTTCAGAGATAACCGAGCCGCTGCTTTCCTGCCCAAATGATCCGGATTACATAAGGCCGCTTTCCCAGGTTGCCGGAGAAAAAATCGATGAGGTATTCATGGGTTCGTGCATGATAGGTTTTGAGCATTTCCAGAGGGCTGCCGGGATACTGGGCAAGGCGGGCAGGATATTGCCAAAACTGTGGATTGCCCCTCCTACCAGGCTGGTTGAAAAGAGCCTGAAGGATACCGGAGGATATTCCAGATTCAAGGAACTCGGAGCAAGGATGGAAATTCCGGGATGCAGCCTGTGCATGGGTAACCAGGCAAGGGTGGCTGATAATGCCGTGGTATTCTCCACATCCACGCGCAATTTCGATAACCGCATGGGTAAAAATGCAAAGGTTTACCTGGGATCGGCAGAACTGGCTGCAATTACCGCAATGCTGGGAAGGATTCCTGCACTTGCGGAGTATTTTGAACTCGTGGAGGAGCGGTGAAATCTTATCTGCTCCTGGTTTTACTTTCGGTTCTTGCAGCAGGATGCATTGCTCCCGAAATAAATAAAGGGAATCCCGCTGAGTATGAACTTCCAGGTCTTATCAATACCACCATCATTTACCTTAATTTATCATCCGTGCAGGTTGTCGATAGTGTTGTAAACACAACATCGGATGGATTTTTTATAGAGAGCAGTGATGAGATGAGTTTCGTGGATCCTGTAGCCGTGGATTATTCGGGCAATAACGTCAGTTTCAATGTTTCAGAAGAGCTTATTTTGGGGAGAAATTTTGCGCGTTTTAACTTCAGTTCACTTTTTTCCGGGTTCGTGGCATTCAGTCAACCAGGTAGCCAGGATTTTACGTACCTTCTGACAAAAAATGGAACTGTAAGGGTGGTTCTGCCTGCAAATTACACTGAACGTTCCTTCATAGGCATCGCAGAGCCAAAACCCGATAATATCACTCTTGATAGCTCGGGAAGGGAAGTGATTATCTGGAATAACCCTTATCCTGAGACAGGTATCAGGGTTAAATACCTCGATAAAAATGCCCCCGCACTATTGTTTTATTTCTTTTTTTCGCTATTTATATTCGCAATTTTGGTTCTGGGATATTATTACATGAGCCTCTCCGCATTAAAGAAAAAACGGGCTATGATGGAGAAGAACATCAGAAAATAGATTCGAGATTTTTTTTTGGATTACACAAAGCAAACAGTACGTCCGAAATTATTATATACTAAATGTAGATATAACATAGTAATGGCAGATATTATTTAATAAAAGGGAGGTGAGAGTCGTGGGAAAAAAGGCTTTAATCAATCTTAAGCGGGTTGAAAAGATCGATGCTGAGTCTCAAAGGATAATTAAAGATTTTGAGAAAGAATCGGGAAAACCGCTGAAAGGTTTTGTGTTAGACTTGCGTGAAGAACCGGGAATGAAACCGATTTTCGAGTGTCAATGCAAGTGTAGTTATACGGATAGTTGTGGCGGCGGTGGAGGCGGCGGCCATAAAAAAGTTGTTGAATAAAAGATGGTTAGAGTTCGGCCGAGAGATACTTTAGCTTTCTGCCGAGCATTTCTATTTGGTGAGAGATTGAAAGCTATGAAACTTAATGGAAATTTAATATTACCACGATATTCTTCTTTCAATGTATATAAAAACAATAGTGATTATTTTATCATTAATCCTGAAGTAAATTTTTGGTTTAAATTATCTAAAGAACAGTTCCTGGCGTTTAAACTGTTAGATGGGGAGTCAACTGTTGATAAATTGCTTAACAAAATAAATGGCCATGTCGCAGAATCTCTACGAGGAGCATGCATTAAATTTATTGAAGAAATTGCATTGAATTACCCCACCAAATGTATCGAGCTTCCTAAAACAACATCATTATCAACAATGTATCTGGCATTAACAAATAAATGCAACTCCAATTGTTTATATTGTTTTCGTGATTTGAATGCTTCCAATAGAATTGACGGGTACAGTACATTAGATAAGAATTTGATAAATAACGCTATCCTATCTTTCAGAAATATTGCAGTCGCTAATCCTGAAATCGTTTATACAGGCGGTGAACCGACTTTGTTTCCGGAGTTGATTGAAATTGCAAATTTTGCTAAAAAAAATAATATTGAAAACGTGCTGCAAACAAATGGTTTGCTTATCAATGAAAACAATGCCTCGTTATATGCCGAAATATTCGACAAAATCCAGATTAGTTTGGATTCTACCAATGAAGAAGTAAACGACTGGTTGAGAGGAAAAAGGGGACATTTCAAAACCATAAAGCGTGCTATAGCAATGTTGTGTAAATATGATGTAAAAATTAAGTTGGCGGCTACTATTACAAAGAAGAATTTTAATGATATCTCAAACATAAAAAAATATTTCCCGGAAATTGATTTTCAATTTACCCCCATGCTCCAAATTGGAAAAGGGAAAGAAATGTCTCATTTGGCGTTCTCACCACATGAATTTCTTGAACATTTAGTTAGTTTGCCCGAAGGTTCGGAAGCTCTCTTTGCTAAAAATATTCCTGAATTCGGAACAAAAAACCAGATGTGCGGCGCCGGAACATCTATTCTGAGTATTTCCCCCAATGGAGATGTATTCCCCTGCCAAATGTTGCATCACCAGGATTTTCACTGCGGAAACATAAAAAATGATTCGTTAGAAAATATATACCATTCTTCGGGAACCATAGAAAGATTCAGAACACTTACAGTTGATAAGATAGATGGTTGTAAGGAATGTGATATACGCTATATTTGTGCAGGGGGCTGTATGGCTAATGGGTTTTGGCTAAATAATGATTTTCCGGTTAAAGATTATTTTTGTGAATTTAACAAAGAACTATCTTTTTATAACCTAATTAGTAAATTTAAGGAGATCAATCTTACAAACAATAATTAACCAATAATACTTTGCATGATGAGGGAATTCCATAAATGAACTCAAAGAATTCTGGCATTAGTTAATCCATCAACTTGAGGAATATCTCCTCAAGCGATGTTTCTGTTGTCTTAATATCAATTATCCTTCCATTATGCTTCGCCACCCAGCCTGTAATCCTGTTAAACTCGTCTATGCTGTCTGTGCGTGCGATAAAATTCCCGTTATTTTTCACAGCCTCAAAATCAATCGCAGCTTCGACACTGAACTCGATTGTGTAAACAATACCCCCGCACATTTTCTTTATCTGCGGCATGGTGCCGATCGCTATTTCCTTTCCCCTGTTCATTATCAGCACGCTGTCGCACAGGCTTTCGACCTGGTAGAGGTTATGCGCGCTGAACACGATGGTTTTCCCCTGTTTTTTAAGTTCTGACACAAAATCCACAAGATATTTTGAAGTTGTGGGGTCAAGACCTGATGTCATTTCATCCAGTATGAGGTATTCCGGGTCGTTTATCAACGCCCGCGCAATGACAACCTTGCGCTGCATCCCTTTTGACATCTCTCCAATCTTTTTACCTGAAGCATCGAGGCGAAGCGCGCTGAGGATATCGCCAATCCGCATGGATGCTGTTTTCTTTTCAACCTTGTAAATTTGTGCGAAAAACATAAGGTAATCGTGAGCTGTCATGCCTTCATACAGCGGGCTTTCCTCAGGCAGGAAACCGAGTTTCTGTTTTATCCTCTGTGCATCCTTTTTTATATCCATTCCCTGGATTTTTATACTTCCCTTCGTAGGAGCAATCAATCCGCTTAACATTTTCAGAGTCGTGGTCTTGCCTGCGCCGTTCGGTCCCACAATGCCGAAAATCTCGCCTTTATTAATTTCAAAACTGAGGGAATCGACAGCAATAGAGCCATCATATTCTTTTCTCAGCCCAACGACTGCAATTTCACTCATAGAAATACTTATTTGGTTACTGAGTATAATAAACATAATGATAAGGGATTTATTGACCATCTCGAGATGGGAATTCAGAAGGACACGATTAAGCTTCAGTAAAAAGACCCTCCTTCTTTCATTCATACTTTTAATTTTAATCGGGGCTGTTTCTTTTTCTGTATCCCAATCCGGTCTTCACATAAACGATAATATCTACAAGGTGGTCGTCACAGACCCAGCTCTGGCTCCAATCCTGCAGACAGACGATAAATTCCAGGTTTACAGTGCAAACGAGCCTGAGGCACGATATCTTTTTGAACAGGGCGGTTTTGACATCCTGATAATAGGGGATAAAGTCATCCATCACAATTCTGAAAAATCCATTTCAGCCCTCGATGCGCTGGATAAAGCCATTAAAAGATACGACGAGGCAAGGCTTTTGAAATATAATGATCTGAACGATACGTTTCCGGTATGGATAACCGTGAAAAATATCGATAGAGAGCAGGTATTCCAGCCCCAGTCCATACAAAAACTGCCTGAAGTGGGGAAAACAGCGGGTTCGACGCCAGCAGCAGAAACACCGGTTTCACAGCCATCCGAAGAAGCACGGGTGCCATCCAAAAAAGAACTGGTTGAAATAAATAGTGTTTCTACCATAAAAGAGCAGGAGCTTGCAACACCATCGCATTTCAATCCTCCAATTCCGTTTAAAGCCGTTGTCCTGAGTTTCCTTTTTATCTTTCCTATATATTTTATAGCGCAGTTTTTCTCATCAAGTATAATGGAAGAAAGAGTGAAGCGAAAAGGGGAGCTTTTGCTTGTATCGCCTGCAAAACCATACGAGATCGTAACAGGAAAATTACTCCCCTATCTTTTAATCACGCTGGTACTGGTGGCTGCTATTACTGTTTATCTCGGAGGGAGCGCATGGATAGTTCTTATGCTGCTGCCTGTTGCTCTAATATTTCTTTCAACCGCCTTCATGGGTGCAATAATAGCGCGCAGTTTCAAGGAACTTACGTTTGTGCTTGTTTTCCTCTCGGTTTTTCTCTCCGGATATATCTTCCTGCCTGCGATGTTTGCAAATATTCATGCCATCAGCATCATTTCCCCCATCACTCTTGTGGTCAAGCTTCTTGAGAACGAGCCTGTTTCCGTAAGCGAATATATCTTTTCAACCACCCCGTTCTATCTTGTCTCCTTTTTGATTTTCATGTTCGGTATTTTCATTTACAGGGAAGAGGATCTTTTCACACAGAAGCCGATAATGAGTAAACTATTGGATTCTGTGCAGGAATTTATAAACCGCGTGCCAGCTCCGATTTTCTTTTTAAGTATTGTTCTGCTCCCGCTTGTATTTTCTCTCCAGTTGATGCTGATAGTATTGATGTTCAATCTTCCAATCCGCTTCGGTATAATAGTTTTTATCCTGATTGCTGCACTGATCGAAGAGGTAGTCAAATCAGTGGGAATATATACGGTTTTTTCAAGGAAATTATCCGATGTTACCACAGGTAATGCCCTGAAATTCGGGATTCTGTCAGGTGCTGCTTTTTTCCTGGGAGAAAAGCTTTTACTGCTGGTGGTTATCGCAGATATAACGGGCTCAGTCTTCGGGTCTGCGATGGGTATCGGTCTTCTCATATATCCATTGATCTTACACGTCAGCTCTACCACCACAGCCTCGTTGAGTTTAAAAGGAACGGGGAACTATCCCATTTCAGTGATTCTCGCCACGGTTATTCATTCCGCATATAATCTTTACCTTGTCTGGGGGGTTGTTTTTGGGTAATACCATGATTATCGCAAAGAAGGAGATGGGTTCTCTTCTCCATGAAAAGACCCTTGTACTTGCGATTATCGTACAGCTGCTGATAGCTTCGTTCTCGTCGCTTCTGGTTATAGGTCTTGCTTCTTTTTTTGACCCCTCGGCTCTCGGTAAATACGATGGTCAGAAAGCAAAGGTGGGAATCGTAGGAGAGGGGGAGCTAAAGCAGTTCATTGAAAAAGGCAGTGTAAAACCTTACTATTACCAGGATATTAACTCTGCACTTTCGGATTTCAACAAGAATAAGATAGATGCGGTGGTTGTAATCCCGTCCCAGGAATCCGGTGGAAATGAGATTATTCAGGTTATAATTTATCTGCCAAAATCTGACATAAAAGGCACGCTTGTTACGCTGCAACTGAAAAAACCCCTGGAAGATTATGAAACATTTGTAAGGGATGTGAGAAGCCCGAGAATAGGTTTCGAGCCTGTAAGACTGCATGTTGAATCTCTTCCCCAAAAAACATCCACATACTTTGAATTCATTTACGGGATACTTATTCCTCTCCTTGTTTTCACGCCGGTTTTTATCTCAGGCGGCTTAATCATAGATATGTTCACAGAGGAATTTGAACGCAAAACAATGGAACTACTGCTGGTTTCACCTGTATCCTTTCAGGAAATACTGAACGGCAAGATGCTTACTGCCGTGCTCATCGTCCCCATGCAGGTGTTGTTATGGCTGATGCTCGTGCGTTTAAACGGCGTTGTCGTCTATAATATCGGGATTATCCTTTTATTGATAAGCATAATCGCAGTTATCATTGTCCTTATAGGAGCCGTGGTTGCCGTCAAGTACAGGGAAAGGGCAATATCCCAGTATATGTATTCCCTTATCCTTATACTGCTGTTCCTACTTGGATATCTCTTTGCAGATTCGCCTTTTAATATTGTGACAAGGCTATCATCCGGCGCTGCCGGCATTGAGGCGCTGGTGAATGTGGCACCTTATGCAGCTCTGGCGCTTCCTTTCTATATTTACACGAGGAGATTTCAATTATCCTGAACTGAGTATAAAGTTCTGATAACTTTTATAGCCAGTAAGACAATAGTAGCAGCCGATACGGTGACCAGAATGGCAGAAAAGCAAACAAAAGAAACGCTAACAGACGAAAAGAAAGCCATACTTCCGGCAAAATCAAATTTCAGCGAATGGTATAATGAACTTCTTCTCACGGGGGAAATCATGGATGTGCGCTACCCCGTGAAAGGGCTTTATGTCTGGTTCCCGTTCGGGTTTGAGGTGCGAAAGCGGACATACGCAATAATGAGAGAACTGCTGGATAAAGACCACAAAGAAGCACTGTTTCCACTCCTTATTCCCGAATCCGAGTTCATGAAGGAAGCAGAGCACATCAAGGGCTTTGAGAACGAGGTTTACTGGGTCACCCACGGCGGAAAAAACGAACTGGATGTCAAGCTGGCGCTTCGCCCCACAAGCGAGACCGCCATTTATCCCATGTATAAAGTGTGGGTGCGTTCGCATGCAGACCTGCCAATTAAAATTTACCAGATTGTGAACACCTTCAGGTATGAGACAAAGCACACACGTCCTCTCATTCGATTGCGGGAGATAACATCCTTCAAGGAAGCCCATACCGTGCATGCCACATGGGATGAGGCGGCGGGGCAGGTTAGGGAAGCTACGCGCATTTATCAGGAATTCTACGCACGACTTGCAATTCCCACCATCGTTTCCAAAAGACCTGAGTGGGATAAATTCCCGGGAGCGGATTACACAATGGCTGTTGATACCCTGATGCCTGACAGCAAAACCCTGCAGGTAGGAACCGCGCACCACCTGGGAAATAACTTCGCAAAGACGTTCGATATACAGTATGAGGACATAAACGGCGAGCAGCAGTATGCCCAGCAGACATGCTACGGGATATCAGAGCGGTGCATAGCAGCGCTTGTTTCTATTCACGGGGACGACAGGGGGCTTGTATTCCCACCTGAGATTGCGCCAGTTCAGGTCGCGGTCATCCCGGTTCTGTTCGGGAAGAGCGAGGAGATAATAAAGGCTTGCCGGGATGCGGCAGACCGATTAAAAGAAAAAGGCATGCGGGTGGCTCTTGATGAGAGCGACGAGCGCCCAGGAGCCAAGTATTACAAATGGGAGATGAAAGGCGTACCTTTAAGGGTGGAGATAGGTCCGCGCGACCTAAAGAATAATGCAGCTACCATCGTAAGAAGGGACAGCGGAAGCAAGGAAAACGTTCCACTGGATAATATCGCAGAAGAAATCAAAAAGCGATTTGAAGGTATTCATAAAAATCTGCTTGAAAAAGCCAAAAAATCAATGGAAGAGCGCATCTTCGACTGCAATACGATAGAAGAAGTTAAGGAAAAAATTTCAGAGGGTATAGCACGGATATCCTGGTGCGGCGGGCGAGAATGCGGGCTTGCCATGGAGGAAGCTGTCGGCGCAGGGATACTCGGGATACCAGAGGGCGAGCTTGGAAAGGGTGGCGGGAATTGCCCGATATGTAAAAAGGTGACGGCAAGTATCGCAATAATGGCTAAAACTTATTAGAGCACGCGAGAACCCAAAAATTGAAGTACTAAAGGAAATAAATGAAGAGAAAATAAAAGGTAGCCGAGGAAAAATCTTGTTTCCAACTAAAAAAGTTCAGTCATTGATAGGTTCAGTGGTACGGGTTGAGATGAAAGGAGATAAACATACCCTTGAGGGCAGGCTTGAGAGCGCGGATGAGTATTTGAACCTGCATCTTGTGGACACGTATGAGATAGCAGACGGCGTCAAAGCGCGTTCTCTGGGTTCTGTAATCTTAAGAGGCAATAACATAATCATATTATGTCCGGTAGGGGAATAGAATGGACATCGAAGAAAAGCTCCTTAAATTGATAAAATCCAAAAAAAAAGGAATTTTACAGAACGAACTCTGGAAAAAGGCTAAAATAGACAGCAGCAAATGTTCCAGGATCCTTGCCAGACTGGAAAAAGAAGGGAAAATAAGCAGGGAGCCTTCCGATAGAACTTTCATTATTAAATACCTTCAGGAGAAAAAGGAAAAAATTAAAAATTTCAAATTATTGCTGATTGATGATATGTTCTCCCCATGCACAGGCTGCGCTCTTGAATGCATACCTGAACAATGTATCAGGCTTTCGGAATGGGTTTGCCGCCTTGAACAGTAGGGTCAGGCTCTTATCTTCCTTTTTGCCCGATATAAAGCTGCTCGACCCGCTCGATGGAATCCGCATCCAGCGATGATTTATCGCTTCTCACATTAACAAGCCTTGGAAAACGGAGCGCATATCCCGAATCATAGTTAGGGCTTTTCTGTATTTCCTCGAAGGCTACCTCGAATACTATTTTCGGCTCAAATTCGACCTCGGTACCGCTTTCAGAAATCACCAGTTCCTTGAATATTTTGGTCAGCTCTTCAAGCTGGTCATCCGTTATGCCGGTTGCCACCCTGCCGATGGAAAGAAATCTGTCAGTATCAGGGTCACGGCATGCCAGCAAATAGGAACCGATAAGGTTGGCTCTTCTCCCCTCGCCCCAATTCCCTCCGATAACCACGAGGTCAAGCGTTTCCATAACTGGTTTAAATTTAAGCCAGTTCTTTCCCCGCTTTCCTGGGGTATAAAGAGATTCTGGATTTTTCAGCATTACCCCCTCGTGCCCTGCAGCAAGCGCCTCTTTGTAAATCGCCTCCACACGTGCAACATCACCCGTTACGGTCTGTTTTGCTACAATACTCTTATCGCATACCTCTTCAAGCCTTTTCCTGCGCTGGATTAACGGCATATCAATAAGGCTTTCGCCATTCAAATACAGTATATCAAAAAGGTTTAAGAATAAGGGAATTTCAAGGGCTGTGATAGAAATATCGTATTTTCGCCGAAAACGCCTGAGTATCTCCTGAAATGCCATCGGTCTATTATTCTTTCCGAGAGCTACCGCTTCACCGTCAAGAATGACGCTTTTTGCAGAAACAAATGATTTCACAGCTTTCACAATATCAGGTAATGAGGATGTAACGTCCTCAAGCCTGCGTGAGTATACCGTTATGTCGTCGTTATTCTTGTGTATCTGGACGCGCGCCCCATCAAATTTCCATTCAGCAGCTACAGTTCCCATTTCTTCAACTGCTTCATTAATACCCGAAGCAACCTGGGCAAGCATCATCTTCAATGGTCTGTTAAGCACCACGCCGAGCTTTAGAAGTCCCTGCTCGCCTTCTTTTTTTGCCGTATGTGCAACAAGCCCGAAATCATTCGTAAGCATATACCCGCGCTCGACCAGTTCCGAAGGTACGTCAAAAGCCTGGGATATCGCATCTCTTACGATTCCCTCACCAACGCCGATGCGCATCTCTTCAATCGATAAGCGTGCAATATACACTGATTCAAGAGGTTTCGCTGCACCAAAGAGGTACTGGAGATTCTTTATTTTTGCACCCTGTGACCCCTTTCCTGTCATTTTTGCAATCGTTTGAAATCGTATATATACATCTTTAATGGTGAGCTCTTCCTGCGAAAAAAAGCTCAATTGGGTTCTGCCTGATGCGAATGCTTTTTCTGCTGCAAGACCTACGTCCCCGGTTTCCTTGACCAATTCTTCTATCCGCTTAACAGGAAGCGAAGATGTTTTAGAGATGGCAGAATACAGCATGCTTGGTCCGATACCAAGCTCCTCTTTGCTCCAGACAGGGAACACATGCCCCATAATAAACCGGGTTGCAATCTCAAGTTCCCCATCACTCACTTCTTTAAGAAATCCGGCAACAACAGAGGTCATTTCAAGCGAACCTGAAATGCCTTCGATCCTGCTGCAGACTTTTGCAAACTCCTCAAAAAAAGTCATGTAAGGGTGTTGACCCTTTTACTTATTTTTTAGTCATATTGGCAAGTGCTGCTGCATGAATGGCGGCGATATCGGTTCCATGGCAGTTTGTACAGTATTTGCCTCTTGACAGATGCACCACGATCAGGTTACCATTGCTTGGTTTAAGTGAGTCCGGCGGCGGAGCATGGCACTTCTCACAAACTGAATAATGGCCAGGCCCTGTTCCATTCTCCACGGTCGGGATTGTTGGCGGGAAGCCGTGGCAGGTGTCGCATTGCAGACCTACGGTGCCGGGTCCGATGTGAATATTATGCACCTGGCTTCCATGGCAGTTAATGCAGAGTTTTCCACCGTTAACGTGCGGCGGGAGATTTTGCGGGTCTGTATGACATAATTCGCACTTGATAGTTGCAACCTGTGTCGGTGCGGTTGCAACAGATGTGGTTGCCGCAGGAGCAGTGGCTGTTGTTGTTGTGGTAGTGGCTGTCACAGTAGCTGTTGATGTTTTTTCAGGTGCCGGAGCTGGCGTTCCTTTGGATGGTTTTGAAGGCCCGCCCAGAACAAAGTAACCGCCTGCTGCAATAAGTATGACTGCAACCAGAATTGCAATATAAATAGGAACTTTTGAATCTTTAGCGTCCATTACGTAATCACCAGACTAAATAGGGTTCTGTATCGCTTTAAATGTTTTGGTTTTTATTTTGCATTGCAGTATCCTGAATACCGGGATTTTTAGGGGATTTCCGCAAATAAACAGGCGTGTCGTCATAATCTATCCTGACTATCCTGTGGTAGGGGATATTCACATCCTGCACAGCACCCTCAAGGATCAAAAATGACCTGTCGATATTCTTGATGGCTCTCCCCTCTACTATCTTGATGTCACCTGGGGCGCCCCTGTGGATGTAGTACACCCTGCACCTGCTGAGATCGAACCTCCATTTAATCTCGTTGAGTATGTCCCTCGGACGTTTCGACCTGAACATGGAATAATGTCTTACTGCATGATATTTAAAGGAAGGAGTCACTTAAAGTTTGCACCTAAAGTCTATTGTTAGCACCTAAAGTTGCTCAAAAATAGAAATTAAGTGCAAAGCTTGATAACCAATATTTATAAATGCCATTAAGGTTAATTATACAAAATTGAGAGCGAGCGGAACATGCGAAAATTCGCCATCTCAACCTTTAGAAACTAAGAAAAACCAAACAGAGGAGATTAACAAATGAGCGACGAAAGAAGAGGCGGCTTTAGACCGCGCGGTCCGAGAGAGATGCACAAAGCAACTTGCGCAGATTGCGGTAAGGAAACCGAAGTACCCTTCCAGCCATCTGGCGACAGACCTGTATACTGCCAGGAATGCTACCCGAAACACAAACCAAAGAGATACTAGATTTATATCGTGCTATAAATTTAAACTGCAAAATTATAGATATTAAGAATATCACCGCCCGCAAACCTTTTTTTGCGTGCGATTGCCTTATTTTTAAATTTCTTGACCAAATTTAGCCCAACATGGATAAATTGGTGTCAGGAAGACCAAAAAGCATGCGGAGGATGGGATTCGAACCCATGAACTCCTGCGAGAACAGCCCCTAAAGCTGTCGCCTTTGACCTGTCTGGGCGACCTCCGCACCTGCGCCAATACATTCTTAAAGCATAAAGCTTTGATGTTGTAATTTCCTATACAGCAACCTGTGAAAGGAGTATATGTTCTGGTTCTCAGGCTGGATGAGACCAGGGATATTCGCGTAGGAAAACTCGGTAAGTTTAATTTCAAAAGAGGATACTACGCTTACGTGGGTTCAGCCCAGGGCGGCGGAGGAATCAAGAGAGTAACGAGGCATTTCAGCGTGGCGCAGCGCAAAAACACCACGAGAAAATGGCATATCGATTATCTTCTCCCTCATTCTGAAGTTATATGCGCGGTATTTTCGCCCACCGATGAGGCGCTCGAATGCGTCATTGCGAAAATCCTCGGTGAAAACTCAATAGCTTTGCAGGGCTTCGGGTGCAGCGACTGCTCGTGTGAATCGCATCTTTTCTTTACAGGCGGAAATATAACTGACGTGGCATCAGGCGCCTGCCATGGCGTTTCGGGAAACGAAAGTATCATTATTTACCCGAACATGTAGGGACTATATGGACATCGGCATCATCGGAGGTTCAGGATACACCGGAGGCGAGCTTCTCCGCTTGCTTGCATCGCACCCTGAGGCAAAGATCACGGCAGTCACTTCGCGCAGCAGGAAAGGGCAGAAAGTTAGCGATACGCACACCCACCTTCGGAAAATATGCGACCTGGAATTCGAAGACCCAAGTGCCAAAGAAGTGGCATCCCGCTCCGATATCGTCTTCACAGCGGTTCCACACGGCACTGCAATGGCGGTTGTCCCCGCACTTCTTGACGTAGGCGTGAAAGTTATTGACCTGAGCGCAGATTATCGTTTAAAGAGTGAAGTATTTGAAAAAATTTACAAAATAAAACATACAGACCCGCGCAAAGCCGTATACGGCATACCCGAACTCCATCCAGAGGTTACAGAGCAGAACCTGGTGGCAAATCCCGGGTGCTATCCTACCGGAGCGTCTCTTGCTGCTGCGCCTCTTGCTGCTGCAGGCGTTATCGAGCGGGTGGTTTTTGATTCAAAAAGCGGAATTTCAGGCGCAGGTGCAGAGCCGACTGCCACGTCCCATTATCCCAACATGGCTGAGAACATACAGGCTTATAAACTTACGTCCCACCGCCACCGCGCCGAGATTGTGCAGGAGCTTTCACTGCTCGACGGCGGTTTAAAAAGCATCAGCTTTACTCCGCATGTCATTCCTTCGGTGCGCGGAATACTGACCACGGCGCATATTTTTGTGAAAAAGGAATTGAGCGAAGAGGAAGTTAGCGATATATACCGGAATTTTTATCAGGATAAGCCATTTATAAGGCTTATAAAAGGAATCCCGATGCTGACCAGTGTACGCGGCTCTAATTTCTGCGATATAGGTTTTGAGATTGAAAAAGACAGCGACAGGATAGTTGTAATATCAGCGATAGACAACCTTGTGAAAGGGGCGTCAGGGCAGGCAATCCAGAACATGAACCTGATGTTCGGGCTTCCCGAGACGACCGGTCTCTGGACGCCCGGTACCGCTCCGTGAGGTAAATATGAAAATAAAAGATGTGATGAATAAAGATGTAATTACATGCAAGCCTGATGACCCTGTAAGTATTCTTGCGAAACTATTAAAAGAGTACCATATAAGCGGCTTGCCTGTAGTTGAAAAAGGGAAAGTAGTGGGAATCGTATCTGAAACAGATCTCCTCAAGTTATTTGAAATACCGCAATTCTCAGGCGAATTATGGCTTCCCAGCCCGTTTGAGGTAATTGAGGTTCCTATACGAAACCTTGTCAGGCTTGAAGAGTTTAAAAAAGCCCTTGAAGATTTGAAGATGAAGCCTGTGAGGGACATTATGAATAAAACAGTTCATGCCATTTCTCCCGATGACAGTCTGGAAGAAGCATCGAGCATTATGGTTAAACACAAGGTAAACAGGCTGCCTGTCATCGAAAAGTCAAAGCTGGTGGGAATCGTAGCGCGAAGCGATATAATAAGGGGCCTTTCCGCAACGGAATAATTATGAAGCACATCGAGGGCGGTATCTGTGCAGTACGAGGGGTGAAGGCAAACGGCATCAAGCAGGGAAAGAACGGTCTTGCGGTAATCATCTCCGAAGCGCGAAAGCGAACGTCTGCCGGCGCTTTCACGCGGAACAAAGTGATAGCAGCTCCCCTTGTTATCACGCAGGAAGCACTGGTGAGCGGGGAATTAAAAGCGGTAATTGCGAACAGCGGATGTGCAAATGCGTTTACAGGTGAAAAAGGCAAACTCGATGCCAGGTGGATGGCAGGAATACTGGCAGAAAAACTGAATTGCGCCCAGAATGAAATAGGTGTTGCCTCTACAGGCGTAATCGGGCGCTACCTTGATAAAGATTGGATAAAGGAGCACCTTGATGAGGTATTAAACGGGCTGTCAGATTCTAAAGAAGCCAGCAAAGCCTGCGCCCGTGCTATCATGACGACCGACACTTTTGTGAAAGAAGCGGCAGTGGAGCTTGATAATGGCGTGCGGATAGGCGGGATTTCCAAGGGTTCGGGAATGATTGCACCCGATATGGGTACGATGCTTGCTTTTTTATATACCGATGCGGCTTTATCCAGGGAAACTCTCAACTCCTGCCTGAAAAAGGCTGTTGACAGAAGTTTTAACATGGTAGTGGTGGATGGGGACACGAGTACCAGTGACATGGCGCTCCTTACAGCCACGGGGTATGGGGAATGCGAAGAAGATGTATTCCAGGAAGGGCTTGACTTTGTATGTATCAGTCTTGCAAAAATGATAGCAAAGGATGGCGAGGGCGCAACCAGATTGATTGAAGCAAGAGTAAAGGGCGCGCTATCCGAAGATGATGCACGGAAGGCTGCCAGGGCGATTGTGCGCTCGCCGCTTGTGAAGACCGCAATATTCGGAAAAGACCCGAACTGGGGGAGGGTTGTGGCTGCCGTGGGTTATTCAGGCGCCGAGGTTGAGCAGGAGAGGATTTCCCTGAAGTTCTCGGATAATAAAAATGAGGTTGCACTTGTAACTTCTGGCAGGATTGTGGTGGGAAAGCTTGAGGCGTTGAAGAGTATCATGGAGAGTAAGGAGATTGTTATCGAGGTAGCTCTTGGTTTGGGTGATTATGAGGCAATTGCATGGGGATGCGATTTGACGTATGATTATGTGAAGATTAATGCGATGTATACGACTTGAAAATATACTATCATTTAAGTCCTTGAAAAGAAGAGATAGTTTAAATGATCATCATGAACCCCAAAAAACCCGGCTTTTCCACCCGTGCCATCCATGCAGGCGAGAAAGAGAACGAAACAGGCGCAGTAAGTGCGCCAATTTACCAGACAGCGCCATTCGAATTCAAGAGCGCAGCCCATGCAGCAAACGTAATGGCTGGGAAGGAAAAGGGTTACGTGTACTCACGGGGCTTGAATCCCACCACAGAAGTGCTTGAAGAAAAAATAGCAAATCTCGAGGAAGGCGAGGCAGCGTTGGCGCAGGCATCGGGAATGGCGGCAATCACCACAGCAGTTTTCACGGAAATATCGGCAGGCGACCATGTGATTGCCGATGAAGTGATATACGGTAGCACATACGACCTTTTTGTGGAGCTACAGAAGTTCAACATAAAGGTGAGTTTTGCTGATACTTCGGATGTCAGGAATGTCGAAGCTGCCTTCCGCCAGAATACAAAACTTGTTTTTTTTGAGACACCCGCCAATCCTACGATGAAACTTACCGATATAAAAGCTGTATCTGAAATGGCGCATGAAAGAGGCGCAAGCGTAATGGTGGACAACACCTTCATGACCCCTTATTTCCAGCAGCCCCTGTTACTTGGCGCCGATGTGGTTGTGCACAGCGCCACAAAATACCTAAACGGTCACGGGGACACACTCGGCGGGATTATTGTGGGCTCTTCTGAGTTTATAAAAGCAGCAAGGCACACAGCAAAGAACATGGGAGGGGCAATGAGCCCTCTCTCGGCATGGCTCATCATCCGGGGGATGAAAACGCTCTCGGTACGAATGGACAGGCATAATGAGAATGCAATGGCTGTGGCAGGATTCTTGCACGGGCATGAAAAAGTAGCTAAAGTCATTTATCCAGGGCTAAAAGACCATCCCCAGTACAAGCTTGCAAGAAAACAGATGAGTGGCGCAGGCGGGATGATTTCATTTTTGCTGAAAAATGCAAAAGAAGTGCCTGTATTTCTCGATGCACTTTCGATGTGCACACTTGCTGTGAGCCTTGGCGATGCCGAGACGCTGATCCAGCATCCTGCAACTATGACCCATGCTGTGGTCCCTCAGGAGAAGAGGATTCAATACGGGATTGGCGATGAGCTTGTGCGCCTGTCTGTGGGGCTTGAGGACGTTGAGGATATTATATGGGACATGGGGCAGGCGCTGGATAGTATCGGTTGAGTTGAAGGAGCCTTATTATTTTGGATTGAAATATTCGTACACAAAATCGAATATGTGACATGATAAATCATGTTATTTTGACAATTGTTAGAAAACTATAAATATCGACACCATCACATCTTAGACATCAATAAATGTGACATAATATCCAACATTTATTTAGGAGGAATTGCTTGAACATAAATTCAAAGCCCTTGCTGTACACGCCTGACTGGCTTGTTTCTTTTGAAAAGGAAGCTGCTGGAGAGATTGTTCTGAGTCAGGATCATGGGGGAGTGATATGCGATTACAGGAAGAGATACGGCATGACCCAGGAAGAACTCGGGGAACTGATGGAACTTCGACGCGAATCCATATCCCGCATCGAGAATGGAAGTGTAACTCCCACGTTTGAATTTGTGAAAAAATTCATCAATGCAATGGCTTTGATTGAAGCAATCCGTGTCGAGAGGGCACAGCATAAGGAAATTGACCTTTATTTTCTTGAAAATCTCGCAAAAGAACTTGGTTTTTCTCGTGAAAAACTCATGGTTATGCTGAAAGTTGCAGTGGAAAGTTATGATAAAAAACTCGTTAAAATTCAAAAATCTTTAAAGGAGAAAAAATTATGACAGAGGATTCCGTTATCTGGCTTGAAGAGGTTGGAAAAGAAGATATAGCAATAGTTGGCGGGAAAGGAGCAAGTCTGGGCGAGATGCTCAGGGCTGAACTGCCTGTTCCGACCGGGTTTGCTGTGACAGCGCAGGCTTTCCGAAGGTTCATAGATGAGAATGGGATAAGTGATGAGCTTTTCAGCTCCCTTGAAGTGGATGTTGATGACGCAAATGAATTGAGAGAGGCGGAGAAAAAGGCAAAAAAAATTATCATGGGGGCAAAAATACCTGAGGATATTGAAAAGAGCATAAGGTCAAAATATAAAGAGCTGTGCAAAAGAGAGGGAAATCAGGCTTTCGTGGCTGTGCGTTCAAGCGCCACTGCCGAGGATTTGCCAGACGCAAGTTTTGCAGGCCAGCAGGATACCTTCCTTAACATCAAAGGAGAGCAAAATGTAATCGAAGCTGTGAAAAAATGCTGGGCATCCCTTTACGGCGCTCGGGCTATCTATTACCGTGTAAAACAGGGATTTGACCACAGCAAGGTCAACCTCTGTGCCGTAGTGCAGATAATGGTGGATGCGGAAAAAGCCGGTGTTCTGTTCTCATCCCATCCCTCGACAGGAGAGCCGCTCACCATCATCGAAGGTGCATGGGGGCTTGGTGAAACCGTTGTTTCCGGGGCAGTTTCCCCTGACTATTACGTGGTTGACAAACTGACAAAAAAGATAACCGAGAGAAAGGTTGCCATTAAAAACGTGATGCATGCCAAAGACCCCAGGACCGGGAAAACCATTGAGATTCCTGTGCCTGAGGATAAGAAAAACGCCAAGGTTCTGGATGATGATGAGATTTTAAAACTGGTTGAGCTCGGGGAAGTGGTGGAAGAGCTCTACGGCACGCCCCAGGATGTGGAATGGGCGATAAAGAACAAAGAAATATTCATGCTCCAATCAAGACCCATAACTACGATAAAGAAGAAAAAAGAAACAAAGGAAAAAGTAGCAACTTCCGCCATACTGGAAGGGCTGGGAGCCTCGCCGGGTATCGCATACGGCGAAGCAAAGCTCGTTTCTGATGCCAGTGAACTTGGAAAAGTCAAGAACGGCGATATACTTGTGGCGGTCATGACCACGCCTGATATGGTTCCTGCCATGAAACGCGCCGCAGCCATCGTGACTGATGAGGGTGGTCTGACGTGCCATGCTGCCATCGTGTCGCGTGAGCTTGGCTGCCCTGCAGTGGTGGGAACGCGAAAAGCCACGCAATTACTGACAGACGGCATGAAAATAACAGTGGACGGCGAGAAGGGGCTTGTGTTCGAAGGGAAAAAGGAGGTTGCAGCGCCTGCTGTGCAGCCTGAGAAGCCTTCTTTTGCAAAGTCAAAACCTGTGACCGCAACCGAAATAAAGGTGAACATCTCGATTCCTGAAGCCACTGCGCGCGCTGTTGAGACGCAGGCAGACGGCGTTGGGCTTCTCAGGATTGAACATATTATACTGGGTCTTCCGAAACATCCCAGGCAGTACGTCAAGGAAGGAAAGGCGGATGAGTACGTTAATGAACTTGTTTCACGTATTCAAACTGTGGTGGATGCTTTTTATCCAAAGCCTGTGTGGGTCAGGACGCTGGATGCGCCCACCGATGAATTCAGGGCGATGGAAGGGGGGGAGGGTGAGCCCATCGAACCGAACCCGATGCTTGGATACCGGGGCATCAGGCGCGACCTGATGGATACGGAACACTTCGAACTTGAGGTAAAGGCATTCAAGGAGCTAATAAAGCGCGGCTATAATAACATGGGCATCATGATCCCGCTTGTGCAGCATCCTTCGGAGCTACGCCGCGCTAAGGAGTTCATGCGCGAAAAGGGTCTGGATATCGATAAAATAGATATCGGGATAATGGTTGAGATACCTGCTGCTGCTCTTATAATAGACCAGTTCATAGCCGAAGGATTGGATTTCGTGAGTTTCGGCACCAACGACCTGACGCAGTACACGCTTGCCGTTGACAGGAATAACGAGCATGTGGCGCATCTGTATAATGAGATGCATCCTGCCATAATGAAGCTCATCGAGTACGTGATTACCGAGTGCAATAAGGCTGGTGTGAAAACGAGCATATGCGGGCAGGCGGGTAGCAATCCGAAGGTGGCGAAGAGGTTGGTGGAGCTTGGGATAACGAGCATCTCTGCGAATATTGATGCTGTGGAGGCTGTGAGGGAGATGGTGGCGAGGACTGAGCTGCAGTTGATGCTGAGGGCAGCGAGGGAGAAAAAAGGATAGCGTTATATAAACTAAGATTATTTAATATACTGTAATGGAAACAATTCAGGGGAATACAGTAAAAATGGAAATCCAAGTAATCAAATCCAAATTGGAAGAACTGCCTGAGGATTTAAAAAGAGAGGTTTACGATTTCATAGATTTTTTATTACAAAAACATGGGGCAGGTGGAGTTAAAAAAGGAAAATTCAGATTTGATTGGGAAGGAGGGTTATCAAATTTGAAAAAGAAATACACCTCCGTAGAACTTCAACATAAAGCATTGGAGTGGAGGTAATGTACCTCATCGATACTAATGTCTTTTTAGAGGTGCTACTAACCCAGAAAAAAAGAGAAAACTGCAAGAAGTTTCTCGATGACAACATCGGAAATCTCTACATTTCAGATTTTTCTTTACACTCGATTGGAGTAATTCTATTCAGAAACAGTAGAGAAGATGTTTTCCAAAAATTCGTAAGCGATATCTTTCCTAACGTAGAAATTGTCACCCTATCGAAATGGTCATATGAGGGCTTGGTTGATATTAAGAGAAAATTAGGATTGGATTTTGATGATGCATACCAGTACAAGATTGCCAAAGAGCATGATTTGAAGATAGTGACAATGGACACTGACTTTGAAAGGATAACCGATTTAAGTGTCATATTTTTGCAGAACATTTCCTAAAATATCTGAAAGTCATCATGAGAACCCTCACCGACCTTGACAAAAAGCTCCTCGCAAAACTCGCGCCAGAGCTTGAAGGCGCCACGGGTCCTGCGCCGGGGCATGACTATAAATTCATCCTGCTTCCGGTATCGCATAAATTCTCGGAATCCCCGGAAGATTTCGCAAACAGGGTTAATAAATTGACCGACGAGGAGTTAAATTACCTTGTTGAGCTGATTTTAAAAGGCGAAGAGGATGTTCGCTCGCTGGCTGAAGGGGATTTCGATGCCATGTTTGAAGTAATAGAGAAGAGGTTGCCTGGAAAAGCTAAAGAGCTTAATAAATAAATCACCGCGAAGACGCAAAGAGCGCAGAGCGTGGCACAGATAAATCTTTTGCGTACTCTGCGCCTTTGCGGTGCGACTTATCCTCGAACCTAACACACCGGTATTTTCCCATACGCCAGCTCCATGCAGAACTCCTGTATGTTCGCAAGCTCGCTATCAATAACCTCATTTACCTCTGTTTCCACATCCTCAAAAGACCCGCGCTCCATAATCACCTGCGCCGCCGCTATCTTGGGCTGGTCTATGGGTTCCCCTATCTGGCTCAAAAGCCACACATAAACTTCCTTGATGTCCGGGACATTAACATAAATCTCATTCGCAATCCTGTGGCTGAGCACGTTGTATATCTTCCCAACATGGCTCACCGGGTTTTTCCCCGCGGCGGCTTCGCTGCTCACCGGGCGGTTCAGCGGAATGATGCCGTTCACCCGGTTACCCCTGCCAACCTGCCCAGAATCCGCATCCTCAGCAGAAGTGCCTGTGACAGTGAGATATATCCCGCCCATGCCTCTTCCTTCCCTGTCCAGCGTATTCAAATAAACTGAAGTTTCAAGCTCTGTTCTTTCTGCCGCATAGTTTTTTATCTCCTCAAGAAGTTCATCCTTTTTCCTGAAATAGGTGCTTTCAGATTCGATGAACCTGTCCACAAGGGGGTCAGCGATGGTTAAATGAAGCTCGCTCTTCTCACGCAGGCCCATGACTTTAATATCCTCGCCCGATTCGGGAAACCTTTTCTTAAAATCAGGGGAATTCAGGTACCGCTCGGTCTCAAGCACCAATGTTTCTGTGGGCGTCATTGGAGCATATCCAACCGCAGCCGAGGTATCATTTGCTCCTAGTATCGCGTCCTTTCTTTTGAAGATATCGGTGAGTTCTGCCGAACCTTTTGCAAGTTCGACCTGGTACTGGATTGAATCCGCATTCACGAACCGCAGGTTATCCTTTATCCATTGCTTTGCAGCATCTATTGCGATATTATTAACATCGATGAATTCCCCTTCCACTTCAAACGTAGCCCTATCCCCGAAAATAAGGCGCATGGGCTTGAGGATTACCCCGCCCCCGAATTTTGTTTTTACCTCCCCTGCCACAAGCATCCCCTTATCTATATTGTGGTGCATGATGGCGCCGAATCTGTTCATGTATTCCTTGCAGAGTTCCACCGAGACCTGGTTCATTATGGAATCGCATATATAGTCGGGATGCCCGAGTCCTTTCCTTTCAACTACTTCCACTTTGCGCTCGGTTATCGGGGTGGCGCCAAGTTCTTCCAGTTCTATATTCCGCATTTTATTTGCCTTTCAGTTTCAGGTATCTTGCAGTCAAATCCTCATAATTCTTTAAGGTATTGTTAATGAGTTCTATATCCTTGTCTGTTGTTGTCCTTGCGTGTTTGCAGGGTATTCCGAAAACCAGGCTGTTCGCGGGGATTTTATGACCGGGCGGCACCAAAGCTCCTGCTCCGACTATAGAAAATTCCCCGATTTCGGCGCCGTGCAGTACCGTGGCATTCATACCTATGAGTGCATTATTTTTTACAATGCAGCCGTGCATAACGCTTCCATGCCCTATGGTAACTTTATCGCCGATTTCAACATCCCTCTCGTCCGAATGTACGACCACATTGTCCTGGATGTTGCAGCCCTTACCTATACTGATTTTTGCCCTGTCGCCGCGGATGACAGAATTAAACCAGACGCTTGATCGCTCGCCGATTGTTACATTTCCGATGATGCATGCAGTATCTGCTATGAAAGCATTTTTCGCTATAAGTGGTTTTTTGTCTTCAAAGGTGTATATCATATTTTCACCTGCGGCTTTTTGCCTTATCCGCTGACTCCCACTATTCAGATTGACCTGTTCGCATAAATAAGTTATTCAACTCAGACGATGGGGTTATGTGCATGCTAAAACTGGGTTTTCATATAGACAGCTTATTCAAACAACCTTGCCAGCAGCCATTGAGGCTCGAACTTCACAAGGTCTTTATAACTTTGCCCCACACCGAGAAAAAGTATGGGCTTGCCTGTTGTGTAGGATATGGAGATAGCAGCGCCGCCTTTTGCATCGGCATCAGCCTTTGTCAGAATGCTGCCGTTAAAAGGCACTGCGCTGTTGAAGAGCTTGGCGCGCTCCACGGCGTCGTTTCCAGCCACAGCCTCGTCCACGAAGATAACAAGGTCGGGCTTGTTTACCCTGCACACCTTCCTTAACTGATCCATCAGGTTGATATTGGTGTGCATTCTCCCAGCAGTATCAGCCAGCACAATATCTTTGTGTTTTGCCCTTGCAAACTGTATCGCATCGTATATGACAGCAGCCGGGTCAGCGCCTTCCTGATGTTTTATGAGCTTTATTCCCAGGGCTTCGGCATGTTTGTCGATCTGCTCGATAGCCCCTGCGCGGAAAGTATCGCCTGCCGCAATTACCACGGAATAACCCTTGAACTTAAAGCGCTCAGCCATTTTCGCTATTGTAGTGGTCTTTCCTGTCCCGTTCACACCCACGAAAACAATACTTACAGGTTTACTTGCTTTCTTAACAAACTCATCAAAATCAAAAGAATCAACCGAAATTACTTTCGAGATTGCATTTTTTATTGCTGTTTCTACAATCTTCCCGGTATCAGAGCCGATTTTTCTCCGCGTGCCCACAAGCTCGTTCTTCACGGATTCTACTATTTTTTCAGCAACAGGCAGCGCTACATCGCTCTCAAGGAGCGCCATTTCAAGCTCCCAGAGATGGTCTTGCAGGCTTTTCTCCTCGATTATGAACTCCTGTTCAAGAACAGCAGCTTTTATTTTGCCGAATATACCGATTTTTTCAGGCGCTTTTTGTATTGCTGCAAGTTCGGGGGCTGCAGGTGCCTCTTCCTTAACAGCTTCTGTTTTTACGGGGAGCGTTTTTATGGCTTCTTTCTCTTTTTCCTCTATCGCCCCGCCAAGTACTGCTTTAAAACTGCCAAGCTTTTCTTTAAGTTTTTCAAACATACTTACTGGGCGCGCATGGGCTGTCTGGATTGCTGGGATTGCAGTGATTGCTGATGTTTTTGCACAATTTTCTGGATATTCTGCAGCTCCTGGGCAAGTTTTGCAATGGAATGATTCAGTTGTTCATGATACTTGGTGAGTTCATCTTTGCGTTTTTCAAGGAATGCTGTTGCATAATCTATTTTCTTTTCCACACTCACCCCGGCGCCGATTCCCACCACTATCTTTTCGGTATCAACAAGTGTGGCTTTGGCGAAAGAACCAAATCCGAGGGGTACAAGCGTCTCTCTTCCAACTGGCTCATCTTTTAAGGCTGTTATTGTGATAAGCGCTGTTTCCACGTCTTTAATGGTAAGTTGTACCATATTCATCTGCTGGGCTAATGCCTCCGCCTGATACTGGTAAACCTGATGTTTTTCTGATAATTCAGCAAGCTGCTGCTGCGTCAATACATCGTTCATTCTTTCGCCTCTTCTATGGATTCAATTTTTATCAGGCTGCGCCTTAAGCCGTGTTCACTTCCGATCAAGGAATATGTTTTCTCGGTTGCATTATTTTTAGTAGGGCTCGTTATTTTTTTTGTAAACCGTTCCCATTTTTGTCCGGCTTTGAAGGTTCCTGTCACGATAAAATTCATCATATCACCTGGATGAGGGTTTGTGTTGTACTCAATCGGATATATATCTACTGTTAATCGACTCATAGAAGCCACATCTCAAGCGCCAGCATGATACTTGCACCTAGGATTGCTATGGGAGTGACGAACAGCCCTATTTTCAAAAGGTCGGTCATTGTCGTGCTCCAGCCGTATCTTTTTGCGCTTTCAAGCCAGAGAATACCTGCAAGCGCGCCAAAGGTAGTGAAATTGGCACCGAGATTGGAGCCTATGACCAGTGCGTACCCCATTGCTGTATTCATCTGCTGCGCAAGCGAAGCATGGTGGATTATGGAGAGCATCATGGCTGTCATGGGTATATTATTCACAAGATTGCACATGAACGCAGACAAGAGCGAAACTGAAAACATGGCAACCGTCAGATTACCGCTTATATGTGAAAACATAATCTCGCCTGCTGCGCCTGCCACGCCGCTCACTTCGAGTCCCTTTACCACGATAAAAAGCCCGATCACAAAAAGTACGACATTCCATGAGACTCTTTTAAGCCTGTGAACTATTCGCCGCTCGAATATCATAAGGATTACAGCACCCCCCAACGTTACCACAGAGAGAGGTATTTTCATATAGTTTGCTGCGCCGCCAAGCACAATTACCCCGAGCAGAACCGCAAGCCCAAGAGCTACAAGAGATTTATTCCTTATGGGAATCCTGCCATTATCATGCGAGCCGAAGCTCTCTGGTATCTGCTTCCTGAAGATGTATTTCAATAAATGATAGTTTACAAGAGCGGCTGCAAGGGTGGGAAGAAGCATGTATTTTGTGAAACCGAAATAGTCAAGGCGCAGGCTATCGCCAATCAGTATGTTGGTGAGATTCCCGATATACAGAGGCATCGAAAAAGTGTTGGCAGCAAAAAAAGATGCGAACATGTAGGGTTTTGGGTTTATCTTTGCATTCCTGCAGAAAATCAGGATAATGGGAGTCGTGGTAAGAATAACCACATCGTTCCCTGCAAAAAGGGATATGGCTGAAACCACAAGGTACGTGTATAAAAAAAGCCTCATACCGCTGTTTCTTGAAGCATGTACAGCCCTTGTTGCGCAGTACTCAAAGAACCCGTAGTCATCGAGGAGACTTGATATAACCATCAGGGTTGCAAGAATTACAACAACATTCCATGTAGTTACAAGAGGCAGGGGATTTTCAGGGGTCGAAATACCGAGCGCCTCAAGCACATTATCGGGCTTTAGCAAAAAAACAATGGTGAGTGCAGCGCCGATTAAAGCCGCATGTGCTTCGTTGATTCTTTTCGGCTTCAGGACTATGAGTGCGTAGGTGAATACAAAAACAGCAATAGCCAGAATCTGACTCAATTGTGCCTAGATTCGTTCTTCTGTGAATTCCTTGCAGCCGAGATTGGTTTCATACACGTTTTTCTTGAAAAGCGTGCATGAACCGTCGTACTGTTCTCTATTGCTACCTTTTACCTTTGTTGTGAAGTATCTGCAGTCGACACAATACTTCAAGTTTCATCCTCCAGGCTGTTATAAAAAAATATCATAAAAGTTTTTAGTATTTAATGTCTATACATTCCATCAAATCTAATGTTAGTCGTTATAACCTATACAAATCCTTCACTATAAACCTGATATAAACGAACTCATTAATAAATCTTACTCAGAATTCAAAATTTATAGCTCCAATAATATGCTTATAATATAAGAGCCCTTATGCAAAGAGAATCGTTAAATTCTTTTAGTTTTCATAATGGAATAAAATACGGCGATATACTATCTACACTCAACATGGCGGACTATACAGAATTCGTATCGAAAAACCTCAATCGACTGGAAGGTTTTCGCGCATACTTTCCGCGAAACAACCCCACTTTTGAAAATCCAAAGTTTGAAGACGCAAAACTGCGGGTGCTTATAATCAGGCTCTCACCTTTGCAAAATATGCGTGAATCCATAACGCATCATTTCCTGTTCCAGGAAGTCAGACGGTCTCTTGCTTCCGCATACATCGATTATGCGTTTTTCCCGAACCCAAAGAACATCCCGCTTTTTATAATCAACAAAATACCGTTTTTCATAGGTATCCAATCACTTCGCTCGATATCTGATTTTGATCTTGTGCTGGTATCCAATTCTTTCACTCTTGAGCTAATCAACCTGCCCTACCTTTTTTTAAATACAGGAATTCCAGCCCTGAAATCAGAAAGGCATTCAAGCAAGCCTATCGTGATCATGGGAGGCTCAAATGCGCTCATGGCTCAGTGCGCCGTATCGCCTGAAGGCGACTCGTTTATCGATGCTCTCTTTTTTGGGGAAGGTGAAAGTGCAGTGGGTGATATTGTTTCTATTGTGCATCAGAATAAAAATCTTGAAAAATCAAAAGTTCTCAGGAGCCTTGAGAATGAGGTAAAGGGTTTCTTTGATATCAGGATGCCAATCCCGGATAGCGTATGCATTTCCCCTCCGAAAGCGCCGCTAGCTTCGTATATATTAACCGATTATCCGATACTGAACACTGACATCGAGAACACGGCGAAACTCCAGATTACGCAGGGCTGCTCTTGCTTCTGCTCTTTCTGCTTTGAAGGGTATACAAGAAAACCTTTCAGGGAATGTTCTCCGCAGGATATAATGGAAAAGGCGCATCTTGTGAAATTGAAGCATGCCCCGGTGGAACTTGATTTCCTGAGTTTTAATTTCAACATGCACAGCGGCATATCAAAAATAATCGCAGATCTAAACGATATAGTGAAGTTTGTGAATTTCAAGAGCCAGCGAGCCGATATAATCTCGCTGCGCCCTGAGCTTGTTGACCTCGAGATTCTTTCAGGCAAACGCAGCTACACCATCGGCGTGGAAGGAATCAGCGACAGGATGAGGCGCTATCTGCATAAGAGCCTGACCGAGCAGGAACTCATTTCATCTCTTGAACACATATATGCAAAAAAACCCAGACAGTTAAAATTATTCTTTATAATAACAGGCATCGAAAACGAGGCGGATCTGGGGGAATTCAGGGATTTCATAAAGAAACTCAAACAACTGAGGAGCAGGGCATCGCCCGGCGCCAGAACAATCATGAGTTTCAGCCCTCTTGTTAACCTTCCTTTTACCCCGATGCAGTTCAGTTCCCCTATAAAAGACCCTGCAAGCATAAAAAAGATCAAGGGCGACCTGAAAAGGGATTGCGAAACCAACGGCTTTGAATTCAGGATGGCGCAGGAAATGGAAGAATTCCTTATTTCGCAGCACATCGCGCTTGCCGGTTTTGAATGTTTTGATGTTATTTCCGGTTTTGCAAAAAATGGAGGATACTTTGACGGGGAATACATAATCGGGGATAAAAATGTGCTTATTTCATCACTGAGAGGGGCATCTGGCGATGGATTATATGGTCATAAAGACGAAAATTATGCTTTTCCGCTCGAGACTGTAAAAGGAACCCCTGAAAAATCTTTTCTGTGGAGGATGTATAATGAAGCCAGGAATTTCCAGGACAGCGGATATTGCTTTGAAGGAAAGGGAGGATGCATTGGATGCCAGGGATGCGATGACCGTAGGCTCTCAAATCTGCCTGAGGTTTCCCAGGAAGATATAAAAAAACTCAAGAAGACCGTGGAGAGAAAGAAAAAGCCCCAGGTCGTACAGGCTGTTGTGACAATAAAAGAAGACGGCAGGTTCCTCACTCCTGAAGCAAAGTGCGCCTTCACAGGCAGGGCTATTCTCGGGCAAATACCATCCCTGGTTAAGGATTATCTCTCCTGCAGGCAGGTGCAGAACATGCCCGCCTCGAAAGGATACGGGTTCCTTTTCGGGCGCTTCGTGTACGATTTTGAATTCCAGGGCAGCTCGGAGGTCTTTCTGGAGTTTCTAAAAGAAAACAGGATAGATACTCAGCTTTTGAGTATTTCAAGCGTTTCCGAGAAAGAGATTGGAAACAATTTCCGTATAACATCGCAATGGAAGGATACATACAGGTACAGCTTCCAGAACAGGTTACAGGATTTCTTGCTTCTTAACGGAATGGGGTTTGAGATAAGGAAATCGAATGGATTTATTAAATTTGAAGTGGCTGCAAAGGATAGGAAGAAGAAGCTCCTGAACTATGCGGAGTTGAGTCAGGAGAATGGTGATATTTCCTTGGAGATAGAGACAGGTTCGAGATTCAGTATTATCGAGCTGCTGAAGCATCTTTTTGAAGAGCAATGGATGGATGCGAAGGTGGAATCGATATGATTATTCTTAATCAAGAGGCACCTTCAGTAACTTCAGCATTTCCCCGATATCGGTTGTCGGAAGCCTGCAGCTAAAATCCCGGCATACATAGGCAGTGGCTTTGCCTTCCATGCCTAGCATGTTTCTCGTATAACCTGCGAGATGTATAATCTCCGCTGCCTCGCCGAGGGGACGGAAAATCACCACCTTTTCAGGTATAAACTCCCTTCGCAAAGCGGCGAGCATATTCTTCGTATCCGCAGCCTCCATATCCCCGGCAACAACCACTTCGCTAGAAGGACCGATTGCAAAGTCAAGCGCCGCCATGAGCATTGTATATGCTGCCGGCGCCTGTGAAATGCTTTTTGAGAATGCCCTTCCAATCTGCACCCCCTTCTTTTCAAATTCGGGATTGGCTGTCATTTTACCCAGGCGAATCAGGTTCAGCATTGCCACCGAGTTGCCTGCGGGCAAAGCGCCGTCGTAGAGCTCTTTTCTGCGAACAAGTACCTTCTCAGCATCATCCGCAGTCAGATGAAACCCCCGGTTTTCTTCGTCCCAGAAATGCCTGATCATGTCATTGCAAAGTTCATGGACTTTTTTAAGATAACGTATCTCAAAAGTGGTTTCATAGAGTTCTATCAATCCCCAGATAAGAAATGCATAGTCATCCAGAAAACCCGGAACGGCAGCTTCGCCACCTCTATAGCGATGATAAAGCCTGCCTTCTTTATCGCTCATTTTTAAAAGAATAAAATCCAGAGCCTGCTTTGCGGCCCCTGCATATGCAGGCTCATCAAACACCGCCGCTCCCTTTGCCAGTGCAGCTATCATCAGCCCGTTCCAGTCTGTCAGTATCTTATCATCCTTACCCGGGTGGATGCGTTTTTCCCGTACATCGAAGAGCTTGCGCCGGGCAGTCACGATGCGATTCTGTAGCTCTTCCATAGAAAGCTTAAGAAAAGAGGCCTTCTCATAAAGGGATTTTGATAAGTAAAAGATATTTCTTCCTGTGCTTTTTCCCTCAGGGAAATTGCCTTCATGAGTAATATTGAATACTTTTTTTATAAGAAGAGCTTCCTCCCCTGAAAGAACCGAACGGATTTCATCCTCAGTCCACAAATAGAACTTTCCCTCCTCCCCTTCGCTGTCTGCATCTTCGCCTGAATAAAAACCGCCCTCAGGAGAGGTCATATCTCTTAGAACATAGGTAAAGATTTCACGACATGTTTTTCCATACTCCTCTTTCCCTGTTGCCTGATAAGCCTCCACATAGGCAAGAGCCAGCATCGCCTGGTCGTAGAGCATTTTTTCAAAGTGCGGGACAAGCCATCCTGAATCCACGGAGTAGCGGTGGAAGCCAAAGCCTATGTGGTCGTAGATACCGCCTTTGCGCATGGCATAGAGCGTCTTTTCCACCATGAAAAGAGCCATTGTATCCCCAGTGCGCCTCCAGTAACGAAGAAGGAACATGAAGTTGTGGGGAGTTGGGAACTTGGGCACATCGCCAAAACCCCCGTGCTGCTCATCAAACATCCCAAGAAGCTGCTCATAGGCTGCATGCAGAACGTCTTCATCCAGTTCCACTCCTGACGCGGATACTTCTTTGAGTGCAGAAAGGTTCTGCGCCGCAAGTTGTTCCACTTCGCTCCTCTGCAAGCTCCAGAGGTTTTTTATGCGCGGGATCATCTCCAGCATCCCTGCCCTCCCGAATTTGCTTTCCTTCGGGATGTATGTGGCTGCATAAAAGGGTTTTTTGTCGGGTGTTAGTATCATGTTAAGAGGCCAGCCCCCGCTGCCCGTCATTCTCTGGCAAATTTTCATATAGATGCTGTCTATATCCGGGCGCTCCTCCCGGTCAACCTTTATGCTCACAAAGGCCTCGTTCATCAGTGTTGCCACTGCATCGTCCTCGAAGGATTCCTTCTCCATCACATGGCACCAGTGGCAGGTGGAGTATCCGATGGACAGGAAAACGGGTTTGTCCTCCTTCTTCGCCTTCTCAAAGGCATCTTTCCCCCAGGGATACCAGTCCACAGGATTGTATGCATGCTGGAGCAGGTAGGGGCTTTTTTCAGAGATGAGACGGTTCGGGCGCTTTTTTGCCATCGATCATTATCTGGCGTTTTACTATATTAATACGGCAGCCTCATCTGTTTTCCGCATACAAGGCATGTCGTGGTTATATGCGTTCCCTGAAGCCTCGTGCGCGCGTTTGCCCCCTCTACAAGGTAAGCACAGCAGTGTTTGCATATCCGGCGCCTTAGCTCCTTTGGCATCCTTACGCGGTATCTCATGCTGAGGCGCCTTGCAAGCAGTACATAACGGTTGCTGCGTTCAGGGCAGGTCTTGAATTCGCTGCTTGCAAGCTCGAAGAGCCTCTGAATACGTTGAAACGCCATGTCCTTTGCCCAGTCTTTCTGCTTTTTGCGCATGAGGGTTTAATTGGCGAATGAATACAAATAGATTAAGGGAATTACCCGATGCACAATGTCCAAGTTTCTGGTTGATGAGCACAACTGATACGGAAACTCTTTTGCCCGCGACTTCACCTGTGAAGTTGCTCAACTCTTAACAAAGATTTCAAGAACATGTTCCTTCACAGGTGGTTTGTCTTTTTCCCATGACCGCCGCTGTGCAAAGTGAATGGTTGCATGACCCGGTTCCCGAGCCTGTACAGTAATCAACACATCCAGGCTATAACCGGGAGGAAGCGGTCCAGTCTTTTTCCCATCATCTACAAATTCTGATGATATGGATACTACTTTCCCGGTTTCTTCAATATTGTACTCCCAATTGTAGCCTGCTGCACCTAATCCTTTTAGTCGGAATGTGTACTTTTCTCCGACCTTGAGTTTAATCTTATCCGGAACTTCAACGGATTCAATAGATTCTATATATTTCCTCCCCGCCGGATTGTCCAGAAATCGTCGGATAGATTTCTGTTCCCAAGATAGTCGTAGGGTATTGTGAAATAACCTTTCATACCCCAACCATCGCCCCATGAATTGCGCACGGTAAATCTTTTCTGGGAATCGTCATAACCCACTCCGACCACGGCATGACCGCCTAACTGCTTCTCGCCGGGCTGCGGCATCGGAACTACTCCAGTCTGTGCAACTTGTTGGGACTCGAAACTCTCATACACCGAAAAACCAAATACGAACGGATATCCTTCGGCAAGACAGGTTCTCATATCATCAACTGTCTGGATGCGCTGGTACGATGTTATTTTATGGGTTGCTGCTTCTTTGTAACAGGGTGCAGGTGGCTTTACAGTAAACTTCGAGATGTCATAAGGCCAGCATTTTTCTGAGCACACTCCCTTTTTGGCAAGAGTTTTGATTCCGTCACGGATCTGGGCTCCTGAATCCGACGCTACTGTATGTTCAAAGTCGCGTTCATCGTAATATATAAACAATCTGCTCAAATCGATATATGTAACTTTGTCCTTCATTTCCAGGAATTCCAGTGCACCCGCGAGGGCATTGCCCGTACAACTGCCAAGTTGTCCCTGGTCTTCTACTTTTGAGCACATGGGACGCAAATCGACAGCAGATGGCAATTTAGCAGGCTTACGCACTGCGCTGTACACAAAGTCCCGATGGTCGGGCAAATCTGGAATCCAGCCGTAACCGGATTTTTTCTTTGTTGAGGTAACTTTCTTTGGTTCTGGCATATACATTTTCTCCTTTTAATTTTTTAACGGATATATTCACTCGTTGCCGGTTGAACGAATAATCGCTGCCAAGTGCCAGCAACGTCACTTAATCAGGACACTCCATCGGTCTCGTTTTTGTGACATCCTAAGTAACCCATGTCTTGGTGAATTTTAGCATGTCTGTGAAAGCTGCTGGACCCACGAGCATCCCATAGATTAGTACTGTTTTTTATTATTTATATATGTTGGGTTCACTTTGGAATTGGATCCTGTTGATATAGACTTGCCAGTGCTATTTGAATTTGAGGATTTCATGCGCATTGAAATTTGATATGTTCGCTATTAGCCTGATGGCTTGAAAATCCGATTGGTGCGCTGCGCCATGTCCTTTGCCCAGTCTTTCTATTTTTTGCGCGTGGGGGTTTAATGAATGTGGAATTACAAATAGATACGGGTGAAATTAAGGTCTTAGATGCCCAAATTTTCATTGGATAGAATTGCTTGAGATTGAAGCATGAGGGACTTGTGGCTTTTGTATAATAGCAATGAAATAAAAATTTCTAATAATAATATAATATATTACCGAAAGATATTTACATGCTCATGACAATTTATAGTTGAGCGGGATTTAAAGTCCATTATATGGTGGTAATGTCAAGAATAATCACCAATGGCAAGGTGAAAGAATCCCGATGAGAGAGGAGTGATAAGTATGGATAAACAAAAAAGGATCAGCATAACCATCCCTGTGCGATCTATTGGATTGAAGCGCTTTGTTGAAAAGGCAATTAAAAATGATGAATTTTTCTTGTTTGCCCTTGAGAACCCTCTTGGAGCCATGAAGGAATGCGGCGTTAAACTTGATGTTTTATCATTTGTTCCTGAAGACTTTGCTGCTTTCTTTGGGGCTTTATCAGGAGTTAAGGAAATGGTCAAGAAGAAAAATATAAAGAACTTAACCTTCGAAGGCGTATTCGGTCAGGCAGCGGAGATACGTGGGACATATCTGGTGGCTGAGACGACAAGGGGATTTTATAAAGATTGGGATATAAATGCGTATTCTCAAAAACAGGTTCTTTCAACCAGTGATAAATATTTCGAGATTGATAGAAACCGCATAGGTATAAAGGGCATCTTACAGCAACAGGAAGCAGAATTGATGATAGAAATTATAGGAAATACATTTGCAGATCCCAGTAAAGAGACAAGTTCGGGTTCGGATAAGCAATGGGACAAACAGGATGCTATCAGAAACAGAGAAAGTACTAATGGCTGGAACAAGAATTTTGACAAAGCTGGCTTGGGAGATATTTTTGGAGGTCCTCTGATCAATCCCGGAGACCTGGCAGCCCTTGCTGCAAGAATAGAGACTTTTACGGAAATTGCCGAAGAAGTTGAATAATGATTACAGGTATTAAAAAGATGTTCAGTGGGAGATGATATGCTTTCAAGCCTTGTCTTTTCCACTACATACCAGTGTCCGATAAGCTGCCGGTACTGCGGGGCAGAGTGCGGTCCAGAGCATACAGAACGTCTTTCTCTAAAGGATATGATCGAAATAGTTGATGAGGTATATTCTTTTGGAAAACTGGAACTGGTCGTCTTTACTGGAGGCGAGCCTTTTCTTCTTGGGGACGATCTTCTCAATAGTGTAGAATATTGTGCCAAAAAGGGACTCTTAACAAGAATCGTAACAAATGCGTTTTGGGCAAGAACTGCTGAAGTAGCAAGAGACACCATGAAGGCATACAAAGAAGCAGGGCTAAAGGAAATAAACCTCAGCTGTGACGATTATCATCAGGAGTTTATCCCTCTTGAAAGGATAAAATATGCAAATGATGCCTGCATAGAAGTTGGGCTTCCCTGCCTTATCGGGCATAAGATTATGAAAAACTGCACTATTTCGCTTGAACATCTTGAAAAATTTTTGGGATACAAGCTTTCTCGTTTCGATCCCAAGAAGAAAAATCCAGACAACAATCTGGTCGATACAGGATATACAGTACCTATAGCCGAGAACATGCACCTGATTCCCGACGAGGAAATACTCTATCCTCCATGCGAGAATCACTGGAAAGCTCCGTGTTCGTCCATCCTTAAACGAATTGTAATAACTCCGCGCAAAGAACTTTCTATTTGTTGTGGAATGGTTCCGAGAAAAGTTGAGGAGATTGTTTTTGGCACCCTTGATGAATATAAATTAGAAGAACTGATAATCATGGCGCATAAAGACCTTATCGTTAACTGGCTTGCGCTTGAGGGGCCTTATGGGCTTATGAAATTTATTCTCAAGAAAAACCCAGATATCCCTTTTCGAAAACAGTATGTTAACAATTGCCACTTATGCAGCGAAATCCTTACGAGAGAAGATTGCAGGGCAGTACTTTCAGAATTTGGTCATGAAAAAGCCATAGAAATCTCGCTGGAAAGATGCCTTTACGACCATATGAGGACCTCGGAAGAAATTAAGGCTCTTAATGCAGAAACAGTGCTTACATAGCATGGAATCCCGGAAAATGGCGCTGAAGCAGCAGCAGAAATACGTTGGGGCATATTGAGAGACTGTTAGAGGCATGAATTGAGGCGCTAATACAAGTTTGAGAAACGTAAGAGGCTTTACTACTGTTTCAGCAGCTCTTTGGAGTTTTCATAGATTTTGCTTGTGGAGTTTACAAGTTCCAGTGCAGTTTCCGCGCTATAAATATGCCCGTAATCAGCCCCTTCACGCATTTTCATTGCATAGTCAAAATCCTGTAGAAGTTGATTATCCAGCAATCCGTTATCCACAAAAAGAGATTCGATTGCGTATTTTAAGCAGATGTGGCTTTTTTCTCTAAAGCCTTTGCTGAATATAAGTGCCCTGAAAGAATGGAACATGGAATAGTATGCCTGTATGATAGCCCATTTGAAATTGCTCTCTTTCAATGATTTCTCACATGCGCCAAGGTCATTTCCTGCCTCTCGCGTCTCTTTTGAAATGAGGTCAGGGTCGATATTTATTTTTACGATTTTTCCCTTGCTTATGCATTGTTCAAATTGATATCTCATGCGCCTCAAAGATTATTTTTCCCATGTTAATCCTTTCGTATAGCGGTTTGTCCTTTGTTTTGAGTTGTTCGAACTCAAAAGGACTCATGATAATCGGCGAGAGCTTTCGTTCGATTTTTTTCTGGTTATTTTCGATCAAATCTAAAGTCATCTTTTTGTCCTGAGTCTCTATGAAAATATCAATATCGCTGTCTGTTGTATCTTCTCCTGTGGCGCAGCTTCCGAACAGGATTATTCTTGAAGAAGTATCTTTCAGGCGCTGGATTAGAGTGTTTATTTCCATCAGTGTGAGAAGCACCTTGAACTCCCTGAGCAGTCGATTTTCCATGTTTGCCCTGTATATTACAAGCCTGCCCTTCTTTTCTTTTACAATAAGTCCTGCATTTTCAAGAGCTCTAAGGCTCTGGCTTGCGGTTCCCAGACCTATGCCGAGATTTCTTGAGAGTTCGCGAACATAGTAACCCTCGCGGTATCTCCTGCCGAGATACTGGAGTATCTGTAAGGCGGGTTTTGAGAATATGTTCATTATTTCGAACATATGTTCATTTATGTGAACAGATGTATTTAAGGTTTAGGACATTCCATCATTATCCAAATATGAAACTAAAACGAATGAATAGATTTAATCTTTTTTTATTACGCATTTTGTTTAGTAAGACACTGATATCAGCACATCCGCCACCGTAAAAGCCAGCAAGCACAGACTCACCGCCGCATTCACATTAAAGAAAGCCACAGGAATATTCGTAAAATTATCAGCCTTCACAAGCGTATGCTCATACCCTATCTGCAGCGCAATTATCACCAGCCCCAGCTTAAAAATAACCCCAAGCCCCAGCACAAGCATCAAACCGGCCAGCAGCGCCAGCATCAAAACATGCGCTGCAAAAGAGAAAACAAGCGCCGCCCTGACACCAAACACAGTCGGAACTGAATAGAGTCCGTTCTCCCGGTCAAAATCAAGGTCCTGCAGCGAATATATCATATCAAACCCCGCAACCCAGAAAGTGACCGCAAACAACAGCAGCAGCATCGCAATCTCAGGCGTGCCGAATGGGATATTGAAGGCGCGAGTTACCGCAAGCCAGCCTCCAACAGGCGCAAAGGCAAGGTTGAGCCCGAGAACGAAATGCGATACAGGTGTGAGCCTCTTAAGATAGGGATAGATGATTGACGTTAGCGGAATAATGGGCGCAAGTTTCAGCAGCAGCAGGTTGAGTGGGTCTAATTTGTAAGCGGAATAGAACAACAGGAAATACGAAACCAGTATAATTCCCCATACTTCGGATAATGTTATCCTCCCCGATGGCAGTTCCCGGCTGGCGGTCCTGGGATTTTTGGCGTCGATATCCCTATCAACAAGATTATTAAGCGCCATTGCCGCACTCCTTGCCCCGAGGAAAGCAAGCCCTACCCAGAACAGGATACGGAGTTCAGGCATACCCCTGCTTGCAAGAAAAGCGCCAAGGTAAGCGAACGGGATGGCGAAGAGGCTATGTTTGAGCACCACAAAATCCGTGTATAATTTTAGTTTAGAGAGCATCACAAATCTTTTCTCCAATCACCGATATTAACCCCCTGATAGAAATGATTAACCTTTATTTTATCGGCTCGGCAGGAAGCGGCAAGTCCTCTCTCACAGGCGCGTTTGCCGGATGGATGCAGCATCGTGGATACGATTCAATAACTGTGAACCTCGATCCGGGTATTGAAAACGCCCCTTATGTTCCTGACGTGGATATTCGTGATTGGATAAAATTGCGTGATGTGATGGAAGAGTACGGCGTGGGTCCAAATGGTGCGCAGATTATTGCAGCAGATATGCTTGCCCTGAATATTAATGAGATGAAAGAGACAATCCAGAGCTTTGAAACCGAATACGTTATTTTCGATACGCCCGGGCAAATGGAGTTATTCGTCCTGCGGCAGTCCGGGAAATTCCTAATCGATGCTTTCGGCGCCGGGCAGTCCATAATCGGTTTCCTTTACGACCCGGTAATTTCAAGAACTCCCTCAGGCTTTATTACATTGATGCTGCAGGCTGCATCGGTGCAGGTCAGGTTCAATATTCCTTTTCTAAGTATTCTTGCCAAGTCCGATCTCCTTGCAGACGATGAACGTGAAAAAATATTAAACTGGAGCAGGGATTTGATGGAACTTGACGAGGCTATTAATAGCGAGATTCCCACCTTGCGAAGCCAGTTAAGTATCGAGTTCTTATTGGCGCTAAAATCATTTGGCGCAAGTCAAAATATTGTTCCGGTCTCATCAACCTACGGCTCTGGCATGGAGGACATTTATACTATCGCACAGCAGGTTTTCCATGGTGGAGAAGACCTGAGCAGGGGTTGAGGTTAACATTACAATAGCTTATAGTGAACTATTTAAACATGGAAAGCAAATTAATTTTGATGTCAGTAAACTATGAGCTTTTAAGGAATATGTATCCAGAGTGGGAACCCAAGACCCATCCTCTCCTGCCGTTATTAGAAATATTTCTGGCGATTGCGCTCTTTCTTGTCATCCCTTATATTTACATAAAGTTTGTTGAGGGCAGGCTTGGAACATTGAGAGGAAAAATCCTGCAAAGATTAAGGGCTGAGGTCTAATCCAGTCCAAGCTCTTTCCATATCCTGTCTATCCGCGCTTTTACTCCGCTGTCCATTCTTAAAACATCAGGCCATTCTCTCTTGAACCCCTCGTCAGGTCCTTTTCGTGTGGCATCGATCCCCATCTTGGAGCCAAGATTGGGCAGGGGCGAGGCATGGTCGAGCGTATCGGTCGGAGTTTTGTCGATTATTATGACATCACTTGCCGGGTCCATGCGGGTGGTGGTTGCCCACAGCACTTCCCTCATATCCTGAACATTCACGTCATCGTCAAGCACGATTATCGTTTTCGCAAACATCATCTGCCCCATGCCCCAGAGAGCGAACATGACCTTCCTGGCATGCCCAGGATATCGTTTTTTTATGGAAACGATGCACAGGTTATGGAAAACAGCTTCAACTGGCAGGTTGATATCCTCAATCTCAGGCAGCTGGGTCTTCATGAGTGGAAGGAAAATCCTTTCTGTGGCTTTTCCAAGATAGGCATCTTCCATAGGGGGAATACCCACAACGGTAGCATGGTATATCGGGTTTTTGCGATGGGTGATGCAGGTGATGTGGAACACAGGGAATTCGTCTGCCAGTGAATAATATCCCGTATGGTCTCCGAAAGGTCCTTCGAGGCGGCGCTCCTTTGCATCCACATACCCTTCAAGTATGATCTCGGCATGCGCAGGCACGGAAAGGTCAACGGTCTCGCATTTGACAAGCTCAACGTTCTTTTTGCGCAGGAACCCTGCGAACATCATCTCATCGATATTATCGGGAAGCGGCGCAGTCGCAGAATAAACAACGGCAGGGTCAGCACCTATTGCCACTGCAACTTCTATTTTTCCGCTGTCGCTCGCATCGGCATAATCCCGTGCGCCGTGCTTATGGATGTGCCAGTGCATGCCAGTCGTCTTTCCATCAAAGACCTGCATCCTGTACATCCCCACGTTCTGCTTCCCGGTCTCCGGGTTTTTTGTGAATACAAGGGGTAGGGTTATGAAGCGCCCGGCATCTGCTGGCCAGCATTTGAGTATAGGGAATTCGGTAAGCGTAAAGCCCTGTTTGAGCATGATCTCCTTGCACGGGCCTGTGCTTACGTGTTTCGGGGCGAAGGACGTGAGTTCACCGAGCCTGGGGAGCATCTTGATCCCTTCCCATAAGCTGGACGGCGCTTCAAGTTCAAGGAGCTTCTGGATTCGCATCCCGATTTCATCAAGGGAATTGACGCCCAGGGCAAGACACATGCGCTCCATTGTCCCGAAGGCATTGGCGAATACAGGGAGCTTATAGCCTTTAACGTTTTCAAATAACAGTGCAGGTCCTCCGCTTTTCACTACTCTGTCCAGGATTTCAGTGATTTCAAGCTCGGCGCTGACCTCTGTTTTTACCCGCCGCAGCATCCCTTTTTTTTCAAGAACTTCGATAAATTCCCGTAAATCTTTATATGCCATAAAACCTTATTTTAGCTTAGCTTTTTCAAGGCAGTCCCTGTGAATATATCCAAGCTGTTTCTTCTTCCAGTTTTTGGACTCGTTGCTCATGCCTTCTACAGGCTCGTAAACAATAAGCATGTTTTTGGCATCCTCGGGGAACATCAGTTTAACGAAATCGTCGCAGAGCAGGCATTTTTTCCAGCGGGTGTATTTTCTTTCGGTCATGAGCTGTATTGCGTTAAGGGAACATATAAAGATTCCGTTACGGAAAATCTGGAGAAGGATTCCGTTACGCAAATTACGATTATAGTTAAAAATTAAACGTTTTAAACCTATCTTTGCGACCTTTTCGCTCTCTGCGGTGAATAAAACCAAACACCGCAAAGCACACCAAGAACCAAAGTATTCTAGAATTTGTATCGAAAATTAGGTTCTTGACTATAAAGCATTATTTAAGTATTAAGATGGCTCACGATTTCAGATTTGTCCGCCCATGTAAAAAACCGCTTTAGCTTGACTTTGCAAATTTCAACTGTTCCGATTAAACATTCGTTATGCTTTTCCATAATGTACCTATTCACATCGACTTTATCCCACTTTTCAAGCGACTTAAGCCTATTGATGTTCTTTAAAAATTTACTATAATCCGTGATAGTTTTCTCTGCCGTGCCATTAATTTTGAGTTCCTGAAGGAATTGATCGATTATTCTAATCATATTACTATATATGTAATTACTAAGCAATAAAGCCATTATCTAAAACAAATCCCCATAATGTCGTTTTTTAAAATAAAAATAATTTATACGTATATTATTACAAAATATTAGTTTATAAGCAATTAAACACCAAATTGTCTTTAATAAGCTTTTGAAACTCTAACTTTTGCACTTGAATTTTTTAAGAATGTATATGTTTATATAATAAAATATGAATTTACATTTTAATATGAACATAGGTACTTCCAGAGAAAATATTAAACAGGGATTAAGTGTAGGGATTGTTTTAAAGCAAGATCAGAGGAGCGGGAAAATAACCCAGGGTATTGTAAAGAAAATTTTAACTAATTCTTCATTTCATCCACATGGAATAAAGGTTCAATTAGAAGATGGCAGGGTTGGAAGAGTTAAGGAAATTTATTCAAAATAAAGCCATAGACTTTTACACCTAAATCATAAGCAGCCCTTTTTGCCAGTCATTGATTATCCTGACAGCCGCCCTCGTATCATCCACCTCACCCTTCTTCTTCAGGCAGTTGCTCTCCCTGCCTATGAGTAGAAGCGCATCATAAGAATCCTGTCCCTCTATTGTGACATGATAGAAAGATTCCAGGGCAGTTTTGTTTTCAGCGCAAAATCTCTCTATTATCTTCATGGCAACACCGACCGGGTCCTTAAGGTGTGTTGCATCCTTCACTGAGAGAATGCCCTGTATATACTCGTCGTTCTCGCCAAACGGAATTACACCGGGTGTATCCAGGAACAAAATGCGCGAACCCGCATTCACAAGCTGCACTCCTTTTGTGTGACCGGATATTGATGATGTGCTGGCTTTGTGCCTCCCGGCCACGCCATTGATCACCGACGATTTGCCTGTGTTGGGATAGCCAAGAGAGCCGACCAGTATATCGCGGCCTTTTATGCCTGCGGTTACAAGAATCATGTGTCTTAACATCGTTGTCCCGAACCTGGTCTTACTGGAAACAAAGACCGTGGGAGCAATTTTTGACAGGCGGGATTTGGTTTTCTCAAGGATTTCCTTTGATACAAGATCGCATTTGTTAAGGACTATTATGAACGGCTTCTTTGAACGCGCCACATCACGCTCAACCTCGCTGTTCCGGGTCTCATCCGGAAACCGTGCATCGATTACCTCAAGAAGGATATCAGCTTTTTTTATGACATCCTTCACCATCATCTGGTAGCTTGCCATGCTCTGCGCTATGGTTCATAAAGATATAAGGATGTGTTATGATACTTGCGCCTTTCATAGTCAAAAACAGTTCCAGGTTGAGGCGTGTATGCTGAGTTTCGCTGCGATTTACCGTTACGGTAACCAGCATTCAAAAACCCGTTACGGAAATATATATCGAGATTCCCGTTACGTAATTTACAGCGCATCCAGCGGGCTTTTAATCTTCTTAATCTCCTCAGATGAAACCTGCGTGTATATCTGCGTGGTCTGCAAATTCGAATGACCCAGCAGCTTCTGGATTTTCCTGATATCCACGCCGTTCTCAAGAAGATGCGTGGCGAACGAATGCCGCAAGGTGTGCACATGCACGTCCTTCTCAATACCGGCGCGCTCGGCTGAGACTTTTATAGCGTGCTGGATGCCGCGCGGCGACATTTTCCTGCCGTTAACCGAAAAAATGAGCCCTTTGCCATCGGCGCCTGTCTTTTCAATATATTCAAGAAGGTCTTTCCTGAACATCTCGGAAACTATGAATATCCTGTCCTTTGCGCCTTTGCCCAGGCGCACCCACCCGATGCCGTCGTTCAGATCCATGTCCGAGTATTTCAGGTTGATGCATTCTGAAAGTCTCAAGCCCGTTGAGTAGAGTAATTCGACCATCAGCCTGTGCTTTAAGTTCTGCGTATTGTCCAGAATATCCTTAATCTCTTTGCGGCTGAGCACAACAGGTAACTTTTTTGATGCTTTCGGAGTCTTTATCAGCGACAGGTTTTTTCCAAGCATGTCGGTGTAGAAAAATTTTAGTGATGCTTTTATCAGGGCTATCGATGTATTTGACAGCGCATGATCTGACATCTTATGGGCAAGGAACTCCTTAATGTCATCATCTGTGACATCTTCGGGAGATTTCTTAATGTATCCAAGGAACTTGGTGTTATAGAAAAGGTACATTTTGGAGGTTTGCCTGGAAAAACCTCGAAGTTTTAATTCTGTCTCGAGTTTTTTTAAAGACGATGCATTTTCAGTTTTCATAATCCCATCTTTTAATTGCATCCTGGGGTATATAAAAACTGCGTATAATGTATCTTATACGCAGTTTTTGTGGGTTTTGACCTATGAACCAGGAAAAAAGCCAGTTTTTACTTAAAATTCAGGAAATCTGGGATATGTGAAGTAAGGACAGGTAAAGAAGATGCGCTATAAATTAAAATAAGAGGTTTGAATAAAAATGCTATTTACGTTACGGAATCAATTTCCTTAAACTGCGTAACGGTATTGTTGCAACGATATACCGTAACGGGTTTTATTATGTTTAGTCCCGTTACGGAATACATTACATCATAGTTTAAATCAGATGTGAAAGTCTGGATGCTACAGGCACAAGCAAAAACCATATTAACAACCCAACTGCAAGACTCTTTGCAAGGCCGATTCGCTGCGTGAGCAGGATCACTGCAAAAATATAGGCAAACCATGGAATGTTTCCCAGAACAATCCCTTTGGCAAAGTCAATAGCCGCCTTCTCACCAACGGCATTGCCAACAATGAGAAGACTTACTATGGTTGCAGAAGGAAGGGTTGCAATTATTCCTCCAAGTTTAGGGTCGAAAAATTCTGCTATCCATGTTGTTCCTGCGATAACCGCACCGCCTATCCCAAATCTGATTAAGATATCGTAGTACATGTATGAATTATTAGAAATACAGGGTAATAAATTCGATGAATTTTAATGTAGCTTCTCCGTAACGGAGTTATTATCGTATAATTGCGTAACGGGATATATGGAATTATATTACGTTACGGAATCTGGATTCGAATTGTGATAAGATTTATACTGTTATCTTCTAATTGTGAACCTATGTCCATGCTTTCCCATGACGAATTGATTTTTCTCATCAATAAAAAACCGCCGCTCGTCGACCAAATGATAGACCCCAAAATACAGGTCCAGCCAAACGGTATCGAATTAACGCTCCATCGCATCGAAATTCATGAAAGCTCAGGCTCGATAGCCTTTGATAACTCGGAAAGAAAGCTCCCGCAAACGAAAAACCTGGATTTCGACGGCGATGGATGGATTCACTTACCTAAAGGCAGTTACAAAATAGTTTTCAACGAAATCGTGAACATCCCAAAGAATATTGCCGCAATAGCAAAACCACGCTCAAGCCTGCTGCGGTGCGGCGCGACAATCGAAACCGCTGTATGGGATGCGGGTTACAGCGGCAGGAGTGAAAGCCTTCTTGTTGTATACAATGAAAACGGTTTTAAAGTCCAAAAAAATGCGCGCATTCTTCAGCTCTTGTTTTTCAGGCTTTCTGAAGAAGTCAAGAAAGGCTATTCAGGAATTTATCAGAAAGAAAATGTTTGAAATAGTAATGCGGAGGATGGGATTTGAACCCACGAATTCCTACGAAACCAGCCCCTCAAGCTGGCGCCTTTGACCGGTCTGGGCAACCTCCGCAAAACGCATTCGGTTATTCGAATGTGTACTTCTTAATATTAGAGCCCTGTGATATATTTTTGTGATAAAAGAGTTTGTCTTTTATCAAAGCGCACCGATTATCTCACTTAATTTGTCTGCTCTTTTCTTGATACTGTCTGCAGCCAGAAGTGCAAGTTCAGAAGCCGCAAGCGCTCCTGTTGTTTCAAAGGTCATCACAAAGGATTCTGGGTCTGAACTCACCTTGATAGAATCCATTTCGCAGGCTTCCTCGCATAACCTGCACATCGAACATTCGATTACGTCCTTAACCTTTACTTTGCTCCCGTTCAATTTCAGGATTTCTCTGGGGCAAACTTCCACGCATTTGCCGCACTCATCGCAGTTCCCGATTGTCACGACAGGCATGTTCTTGTAGCCGCTTGCCACTCCTGCCTGCCATCTGCTGTGGTTTCTGCCTGTCCCGAGCCTGGCGATTGCCTCAACCACAACCTTATGCTTCTCCTTGAGTTCCACGATGGGTACAGTTGCATCTGCCGGCACGACTTTCGGATCCGTGGGCACCATATCACCTGAATATACAACCCTCGGACCTTCGGCGCTCAGGGTCAATGAGACCTGGCATGAAGGACATCCCGCACCATTGCAGGTGCATTCAAGAGGAAGGTTGAACGATTTAATATCTGTTTTCAGCGGAATCATTCCCAGTCTCAGAGCAAGCTGTTCATCAAAAAGAACAGAGGTATTTTCATAGATATTAACATCATCAATAGCAAGTACAGGCACCTCTGCGAGAATACTTCTCCTTAATGCATTGGCAAATGATGCGGAAACGCCTGATAAAACAAATCTGGCTTTACGCTCTGATAATTCGATTATGTCTATATCCATTTTACACGCGCCTGCCTTTCTTGGGCTTGGTGCCGTCATGAGGTATTGGCGTCACGTCTTCGATTCGTCCTATCTTTATACCTGCACGGGCGAATGCACGAATAGCCGCCTGCGCTCCTGGTCCAGGGCTTCGCTGCATATTACCTCCAGGTGCCCTTACTTTTATATGGATGCCGGTCACACCTTTATCCCTTATCTTGTCTGCAAGCTGGGTAGCCATCTGCATTGCGGTATAGGGGGAACTCTCCTCCCTGTCGGCTTTTGTAACCATACCCCCGCTTATCTTCGCTATAGTCTCAGCCCCTGTTAAATCAGTAACGGTTATCAGGGTATTGTTGAACGAGGAATATATATGGGCTACGCCCCATTTCTCAGTTGCCATTGTTAAGCCTCCACTGGTTCATTTTTTGCTTCAGTTTCTATAGGTTTTACTGTTCCTGCCATCATGCCTTTGGCAACCTGGGCTGGTCTTGAGACATGGGATTCGCTTGATAATGCGGAACCGCCGTAATAGCCCAGGGACAATTCCTCATTTGCTGGAACCAGATAACCTGGTATTGTGACCTTCTTACCAGCCACAGCGATGTGCCCATGCACAATGAACTGCCTCGCCTGTCTTACCGTGTTGGCAAGCCCCTGTTTGTGAACCTGGGTCTGAAGCCTTCTCTCAAGGAAATTATTCACGTCCAGAGACAGGATATCGTCAAGCCCTGCTTCTGTTTTCAAAAGACCGTATCGTTTCAATCTGTTAAGGATATTGTCGGCATCCGTTTTCACATGACCGGAAAGCTTTCCTTTTGTGCTCTCTGCAAGCAGTTTTCTTGCAAGCTCCCTGTATTTTTTAAGTGCGCTGTGGGCTTTCCAGACCTCCCTTTTGTTCCTCAGACCATATCTCTTTACAAGTTCGACCTCGGGTTCCATCCTGGCTGCCTGCCAGGGATGCTTTGGAGTATCGTACGATTTTCTATTTTTTCCAGGATATCCCATTATTTAACAACCCCTTTCGGCTCAGCCGCTTTTGGTTCTGCTTTCTTTTCCCCTTCCTTTTTAGCCTCTTTTTGTTTTGCTGCAATAAGAGCCCGTGTAACACCGACAGTCCTGCCTTTCCTGCCCGTCGAACGCGTGCGCTGACCACGCACCCTGAGACCGCGCTCATGCCTTATGCCTTTGTATGAACGCATCTTCTTCATCAGGTTCAGGTCTTCGTTGAGTCCCAGTAATACATCCGTTCCGATGAGATGCCTGTCTTCGCCTGACATTATATCGTTTTGTTTGTTCGCCATCCATGAAGGAATAATCATGGTTATGCTATCTACAGATGATTGTAATTTCTCTATCTCCGCATCCTTGAGATACCCCAGCGTTGCATATGGGTCAAGTCCTGCATTGACTGAAAGGATTTTTGCGATGCGTCGGCTGATGCCTTTTATTGCTGTGAGCGCATAGGATACGCTTTTTTTGCCTTCAAGGTCTGTGCCTGCGATGCGTACGATGTGCCTTATCTCAGGTTCGCCCTCTTTGGGCTTGGGAGCTTCTTTTTTTGCCTCTTTTGGAGCGCCTTTTCGCTCTTTCTTGGGATGCTCTTTCCCCTCCTCTTTCCACTCATGCCTTTCGTGTTTCTTTTCTTCTTTTTTCTCTTTCTTTGCTTCTTTAGGCTCTTCTTTGGGTACTTCCTTCTTGGGAGCCTCTTTCTTGGTTTCTTTTACTTCTTTTGGTTCTTCTTTTTTTGCCATCTTATACCTCCAATGGCTTTAGCCCCGGATTTTCCGGCGCAGCCCTCGCATGTGGGCAGGGTAAATAGTGGGGCATAGCATTTATATTTTATGTATGTGTTTAGCATGTTCATGCCATAAGAGATCTGGTTCCGGTCTTCTTTCTCCTGTATCTGTCATTAAAATCTACTTCATACCGTCCAGAGCAAGATTCAATTCTAAGACATTAATACGTTGCTCACCCAAAAACCCGAACTGCCTTTCCTCAACGTGTTCAAGCACCAGTTTATTTAACGTATCTTCGCTGAGATTACGTGCCCTGGCAACACGGGGTATTTGTACGAGGGCGGATTGCATACTGATGTGAGGATCTAAACCGCTTGCTGAAGCCTCTACAAGGTCTGATGGTACAGGAGTCTGGATACCGGATGACTTCAGTAGCTCTGTTCTATTGGAAATTTGGTCTATCAAATCCTTATTTGTGGGTCCGAGATTTGAGCCTCCGGAAGCCATGGGATTATATGGATAACCTGAAGTGGCTGAAGGACGCGACCAGAAGTATTTCGGGTCTGAAAAAGGCTGCCCGATCAGGGCTGAACCTGTGAGATTGCCGTCAGGATCATAGAGGAGGCTTCCACCTGCTTCTTTTGGGAAAAATAACTGCGCAAGTACGGTTACTGCAACGGGGTAGATAACACCGACAAGCACCATCAGGATTGCAAAGAGTTTTAGCGTGGTCTTCATGTTTTTCATTACCTGTCCTCTTTAGCGCATAAACGCGCTTATTACAATATCAATAATTTTTATCCCTATAAACGGCGCTATTATTCCGCCGAGCCCATAGATGAGAAGGTTGTACATTAATAGTTTTTCAGCAGGCATCGGGCGGTATTTTACGCCTTTCAGTGCAAGGGGTATCAGCAGAGGGATGATGATGGCATTAAAAATAACAGCCGACAGGATTGCGCTGTACGGGTTCGCGAGATGCATGATATTGAGAATATCCAGTTGGGGATAGATGGAGACCATTGCTGCAGGTATGATGGCAAAATATTTTGCAATGTCGTTGGCAATGCTGAAGGTCGTCAGGGTTCCCCGTGTTATGAGTATTTGCTTTCCGATCTCGACTATATCCATTAACTTGGTCGGGTTACTGTCCAGGTCTATTATATTTGCCGCTTCCCTCGCAGGCTGGGTTCCCGTGTTCATTGCTACAGCCACATCCGCCTGCGCCAGTGCGGGCGCATCGTTCGTGCCGTCCCCTGTCATGGCTACCATGTGGCCCTGTTGCTGATTTTCGCGAATCAGGCGAAGCTTATCTTCAGGTTTTGCTTCTGAAAGAAAGTCATCCACGCCTGCTTCTGCTGCAATTGCCGTTGCTGTAAGATGGTTATCGCCAGTTATCATAACAGTCTTGATACCCATTTTCCGCAACTGCGCAAATCGTTCACGGATGCCGCCTTTTAAGATATCCTTGAGATGTATCACGCCCAGGATTTGCGCATTATGACATACAACAAGAGGTGTTCCACCTGATTTTGCGATACTTTCCACCTTCGGTTCAAGCTCGGAGGGTACATTTCCTCCTTTGCTTTTAACATACTCCGTGATCGCATCGGATGCGCCTTTTCGATATGATTGCCCGTCAATATCAACTCCGCTCATGCGTGTCTGGGCTGTAAATGGAATTGATTTCGAAGTGTGGGGTAATTCTCTTAGTCGCATCTGGTATTTCTTTTTTGCAAGTACAACTACGCTCCTTCCTTCGGGCGTCTCATCAGTCAGGGATGCAAATAGTGCTGCATTGGCAACATCCTGCTCGGAACGTCCCGTCAGCGGAATAAATTCCACTGCCTGCCTGTCACCCAGTGTAATTGTTCCTGTCTTATCGAGGAGAAGGATATCTACATCTCCGGACGCCTCGATTGCCCTCCCCGAAAGGGCTATCACGTTTTTCGCAAAGAGCCTGTCCATGCCCGCGATCCCGATAGCAGGCAGGAGCGCTGCAATCGTTGTCGGCGCCAGACAAACAAAAAGTGCTATAAGCACGGTAATCGAAACCTGAGTACCATGTCCAGCAGCCCGGACGCTGTATATGGATAAGGAACTGAAATTGATAACCACAAGCAGGAAGACCGCTGTTAACGATATCAGCAGTACTTCCAGCGCAATCTCGTTCGGGGTTTTACGGCGCTTTGCACCTTCCACCATGGCAATCATCCTGTCCAGGAATGCCTCTCCCGGATTCGCTGTTATGCGCACGATGATCTGGTTGGAAATGACCTTTGTCCCGCCTGTTACAGCGCTCCGGTCTCCGCCTGATTCCCGCACGACCGGGGCTGACTCGCCGGTGACAGACGATTCGTTCACGAGGGCTGCACCTTCAACCACTTCACCATCGCCTGGGATTATCTCCCCTGCTTCCACGAGTATATAATCCCCTTTATGGAGATTTCCAGAAGGGACAAGCTCGTATTTTTCCTTTGACCCCGGATCGCCGAGCCTTTTTGCCATTACTTCTGTGCGTGTTTTACGAAGCGATTCGGCACGGGCTTTTCCCCGCCCTTCTGCAAGCGATTCTGCAAAGGTTGAAAAGATCACTGTCAGCCAGAGCCATAAGGATACAGTTCCGATAAACCAGGAAGGTTCGCCAGATTTAAAAAATAAGCCTGCAAAGAAACTTATAGTTGTAATGATGCTTCCGATCTCCACGAGGAACATGACAGGGTTTCGCCAGAGGCTGAGGGGGTTAAGTTTTTTTAACGAATCCAGCAATGCCTGACGTAAGAGTTCGGGTTCGAAGATTGTTATATTTTTTGTCTCAGTCATATTATTGACCTGCATGCATGATCATATGCTCCACGATCGGTCCCAGCGACAGGGCAGGAAAGAACGTCAGGGCTCCGACAATCAGAATAACAGCGGCAAGCCATAAGACGAATGAAACCTGATGTGTCGGGAGCGTGCCGATGCTCGGCGGGATATATTTTTTCCTTGCAAGAGACCCTGCCATGGCAAGTGCTGCTATAGCCGGAACAAACCTGCCGATAAGCATTGCAATGGCTGTCGACAGATTATAAAAAAGAGTATTGGCATTAAGTCCTGCAAATGCGCTGCCATTGTTATTGGATACAGAAGCAAAAGCATAGAGCACTTCACTTAAACCGTGGGGACCTGGGTTAAAAATCGAGGAAACTCCCGCATATGTTACCAGTGCAACAGAAACAAAAATTAGCACAAGAATACCCGAGGTAAGGACAATCAACACCGATGTCCACATCTCAAAGACCTCTATTTTTTTGCCAAGATATTCCGGCGTTCTGCCTATCATGAGACCTGCAATGAAAACCGCTATGATTGCAAAGGCAAGGATAGTGTAAAGCCCTGACCCTACCCCGCCGGGAATATCTTCACTTAACAGTATAAGCAGCATCGGGACCATTCCACCTATGGGCGTTAATGAGTCATGCATTGCGTTCACAGCGCCGGTGGAGGTGGCTGTTGTACTGACGGCAAAGAGAACCGTGCCGCCGATCCCGAACCTGACCTCTTTGCCTTCCATATACGAACCGTTGACACCGGGCTGCACAAGCGGATTGCCACTATACTCAGACCAGTACATCACTCCAAGGAATAATATGAACAGTATCATTATCGCAGCATATAAAGCCCATCCCTGTCTGGTATTGCCTGCAAAGCGCCCGAATGTGTAAGTAAGAGCAAAAGGGATAAGAAGGATAAGAAATATTTCCAAAAAATTGGTTAACGGATTAGGATTCTCAAAAGGATGTGCGGAGTTGGCATTGAAAGGACCACCGCCGTTTGTCCCCAGTTCTTTTATCGCTTCCTGGGATGCAATCGGTCCCATGGGGAGCATCTGATTGCTAATGTTCTGTCCGTCCGGTGTTTGGAAGGATTGGACAAGCGTACTATTTGCATAAGGATCAAAATTCTGAATAACGCCCTGGGAGACCAGTAGCAGGGCTGCAATGATTGCAATGGGCAGGAGAATGTATAATACACTTTTAGTCATATCCTGCCAGAAATTTCCAATGGTCTGGGATGTATGTCTGGTAAAGCCGCGAATCAAGGCGAGCGCTATACACAAACCTGTAGCAGCCGAAAGAAAGTTCTGTACTGCAAGGCCAGACATCTGGGTGAGGTAACTTGCTGCCGACTCACCGCTATATGCCTGCCAGTTGGTATTTGTAACAAAACTGACGGCTGTATTGAGTGCAAGATCAAGGGAAAAGCCCGGGAACCCCTGGGGATTGAGAGGAAGCATGCCCTGTAACAGCAGTATCAGGAACAGAACGATTATTCCAAGACCGTTAAATAAGAGCATTGCCTTTGCATAATCTTTCCAGTCCATCTCTTCGTCGTGCTTTACACCTGCCGCTTTGTAGATCAGATTCTCAAGAGGCGCCAGGACGGGACTTAAAAAAGTCCGCTTGCCCTGGAATACGTTCGTCATATACGTCCCTACAGGCTTAACAAGCAGTGTCAACACTATCAGGAAAAATAACATCCCACCGATATCAAAAAAGATTTCCATATCTGTCATAATGCACTCGTTTAATGTTAATTTAATAACTCCAACTTAGTACTACTATGTCACTTTGAGTCTCTAACGTAGGGATATGTGATATATAAGCTTTGTGAGGGAAATAACATAAAATTAATCTCTCGATATCGATTAATCATTTAGAATTGACGTAGTGCCCAGCACAAACCATGCTATATAATTAACATAAATACCAGAAATACCATAAAACAGGTCTAAGTGAAATCAGCGGATTGATGAAAAGTTTATGATAAAATCAGGCGGTTCTTTTTTCTATAAGGGAAAACGCTGTATTATCGGCGCTGTTATCTCATTAAAAGGATTGCCTTACATAGTCGCAGCTTCCCATATATTTCATGGGGCAGGAGACCATGTGAAAGTGGATGGAATGGGAGTCGTTGTTACGAGCATTTTGAAAGATTTTGATTTAGCCCTGATAGAGCTTCCTCCTGACTGCATGGTTGAATTCACCGAATTTGGAAGCGCAGCTGTATTGGAAGATGCTGTGCTTGCCAATGATATGCATGTTATCACATGCAGGGTGGTTAGTGCTGGAGCTTCATTGCTTTATCTGGGCTTCCCCTGCTTTGATATGCCGCAACCCGGGGATAGCGGTTCCCCTATCCTGCAAGCAGGGAAGGTAATAGGGCTTATTTCCTCGGTGATGCTGAGCAATTGCATGGGAACTGCGATCTCATCTGATATTCTCCGCAGCCTGGGAGGATAACGAAGATGAAAGAAGCAAAGCTCTTTTAAAATTCCCCGATAATCTGCAGCACGATTTTTCTTGATTGGCAGATCATTTCAATCGTAAATACCAGTCTATCGCCCGCGCAGCCTTTTTCCCTGCGCCCATAGCACTTATTACAGTAGCTGAGCCAGTAACTGCATCGCCGCCGGCATATACGCCTTTTTTGGTAGTGGCGCCATCCTCTTTTGCGATGATCGTGCCGTGTTTTGTGATATCAAGTCCCTGGGTTGTGCGCGGCACAAGCGGATTCGGGGATGTTCCGACAGCAATTATCACCACGTCTGCTTCGATCTTATGCTCTGTTCCCGCAAGAGGCATGGGCTTGCATCTGCCAGACTCGTCAGGCTCGCACAGGTACATGTTGATACATTCGATATGGGTGACCCAGTTCTTCCCATCGCCGATTATTCTCACGGGGTTCGTGAGAAGCCGGAATATAATGCCCTCCTCTTTTGCATGCTCAATCTCCTCGGCTCTTGCCGGCATCTCCTCTTCCCCGCGCCTGTAAACAATCGTAACCTCCAGAGCGCCGAGGCGGAGGGCACACCTAGCCGAGTCCATTGCTACATTGCCTCCCCCGACGACAACCACACGTTTTCCTTTCTTGATGGGCGTATCGTAATCAGGGAATTTATAGGATTTCATGAGGTTCACACGGGTCAAAAACTCATTCGCAGAATAAACCCCGTTTAAGTTTTCACCATCGATATCCAGGAAAGAAGGCAGTCCTGCACCCGTTCCGAGGAAAACTGCGTCAAATTCGTGAAGTAGCCCATCCACGGTCTCAAGCTTGCCAATCACAGAATCAAGAAGAATGGTTACGCCTAGTTTCTCTACATACTCGACCTCGGCGCGGACGACCTCCTTGGGAAGCCGGAATTCCGGAATGCCGTAGGTCAGAACGCCCCCGGCTTCGTGAAGCGCTTCAAAAATCGTAACAGAATGGCCCATTTTCGCAAGGTCTGAGGCGGCTGTAAGCCCGGCGGGTCCCGAACCTACGACAGCAATTTTCTTTCCCGTATTCTGGGGGGGCGGTGGAACTTCCACGCCTTTACTGCGTTCGTAATCTGAAACGAAGCGCTCAAGGTAGCCTATCGAAACCGATGCTCCTTTTTTGCTCAATATGCAGCATTCCTCGCACTGCGTCTCCTGAGGGCATACCCGTCCGCAGATGGCGGGAAGCGCGTTGCTCGTCTTTATTTCCTTTATCGCATTATCAAAATCCCCTTCTGAAATGTACTTCAGGAAATCCGGTATCTTTACTTCAACAGGACAGCCCGTGATGCACTTCGGCTTCTTGCACTGAAGGCATCTCTTTGCCTCCTCGATTGCCTGCTGTTTCTCAAGACCCAGCGCGACCTCGTTAAAATTTGTGATGCGGTTTTTTGCGTCCTGTTTTTGCATCTTCTGGCGTTCTAACATGAGCAGCCCTCCCTCTCGCATTTGTACTTTTCAAGCGCGACCTTTTCCTCGGGCTGGTACATGGACAGACGATTCATCAGCAGGGTGAAATCTACAAGGTGGGCATCGAATTCAGGACCGTCGACGCAGGCGAACTTTGTCTCGTTGCCCACAAGCACCCTGCACGCCCCGCACATTCCTGTGCCGTCCACCATGATGGAATTCAGGCTGACTATGGTTTTAACATTAAAAGGCCTTGTTACGCCTGCAACAGCCCTCATCATCACAGGCGGGCCTATTGCAACAACCCTGTCCACCTTTGTCCCGCTTTCAAGGAGCTTTTTCACAATATCTGTCACGAAACCATGGTGCCCTTTTGTCCCGTCGTCCGTGGTGATATGAAGTTCATCGCTTACCCCCCGCATCCTGTCTTCCCAGAGCAGAAGATCAGAGCTGCGCGCCCCTATAATAGAGATCACATTGTTTCCTGCTTCCCTGAAAGCACGTGCCTGCGGGTAAACAGGAGCCACGCCCACGCCGCCCCCGACCAGTACCACGGTTCCTACTTTTTCGATGTGTGCAGGATTCCCGAGCGGTCCGATAAAATCCAGGAGTTGGTCTCCTGCTTTAAGGTATGATAGCTGCATCGTTGTCTTCCCGGCTACCTGGAAAATCATCGTGATTGTACCTTTTTCCCTGTCAAAGTCCGCGATGGTCAGCGGTATCCTTTCCCCTCTGTCGTCTATCCTGAGCATTGCAAATTGTCCAGGCATTGCTTTTTTAGCTATATGCGGCGCGCTGATCTCCATTAAATGGATCGTGGGGACAAGCTCCTTTTTTTCTAAAATCTTAAACGGCATAGTATATCTCAGGCCCTTAAATGAAGTGTGACATAAAAAAGATATTGTCTTTGAAACATGCAGCGCCTTTCTCAGAACCGCTCAAGCTCCCATTCATTCCAGAAAGATAACAAACAAAATAGCGTTTAACAAATGCCTGTCAAGTTCCATTTTTAAAACCTATGATGTCTTTGACGTCAATGAGCTTCCATATAAGCGTCCTCTCTTCGCTGACGATGGTTTCAAGCGGTTCTTCAGGTAAGTACCCGAGGGCGATCATGATATTTTTCGAAAGATTTTTGTCCCTAATTGTACGAACAAACTTTTCCCGAATAGCTTTTTTCTTGATGGCATCCTTCACTTCCACAAGGCGCCCTGTGAGGGTTACAAAGACGTAATTCGAAAGGTCACGGCTATATTTTTCCACCTCTACGGAAATATATGGGTTTTGCTGGAAGTATTTGATTTTTTTACCGTATTTTGTCGGGAGAAAATACATGAAATTTCCATCAAAAACATATAAAAATGGCGCAATATATGGATATTTTTCGCCTTTAAAGACAACTCGAGCGATGTATTCTTCCCCGATTAATCGATCGTATTCCTTTTTCTCCATTTTAGGAATCTTTATTATTTCCATAAACGCCCTGCAGATGTAAGTGAAGGTAGTAAGATTCGTACTGATTACAAAATGCTCCGATCGGGATTTGAACCCGAGTCTCTGGCTGTCTTTATTTTAGCTTTGTTGTGCTTAAAATTTGAAAGGCCAGAATGATTGGCCTGCTACACTATCGGAGCGCAGTAGGCTTAATATCACACAACCATATTTAATGGTTTGGTAAGCTACTTTCTCCAACTTATTCGTGACCGTTTCAATTCCTGTTGATTTACAATATATTTAAGTATATTAACTGCAAGTAAAGTCAAGAGTTCTGGTTTACAGATAGATAATTATTATTAATAAAGGAGAATGTAAAGAATGGCAGATTTCAGAGTAGTGGTTTCGGACAGCAAGAGTACACAGGCTTATCAGGCAGTGGTAACAGGCGCAGCGGTCAACAAATTAATAGGCAAGAATATCGGCGACACGGTGAGCGGAGATGTGGTAGGGCTGGCAGGGTATACCCTGAAGATAACAGGCGGGACAGACAAAGATGGTTTTGCCATGAGGAGTGATCTGCCCGGACCTGTGAGAAGGAAAATATTGGTTGCCGGCGGGGTGGGTTACAGACCAAAGGCTGATGGTGTCAAGAGAAGAAAATCCATGCGTGGGCGTGAAATTTCATCCGATATCGCCCAGATCAATACCGTTATTGTTGAATACGGTCAGAAGCCTCTGGGTGAAATCTTCCCCAAGAGAGAGGAGAAGGGCGAGGAAGCAAAAGCTGAGGGTAAGAAAGAAAGACCAAAGGCTAAAAAATAAGATACGGGATCGGTAAACAAGTATTTCTTGCCCTTAATGCCGCTGTGTTTTTAGGGCGTTAAGCTGCTGCAATTTAGGATTACAATAGCTGCTGTGGTGCTGAGGCGCAAATCATTAAATATTGTGCTGTACATTGTAATGGCGTTATGGCGCTATCGATTGACCTCACAAATAACGAGAAGCGAGTTTTACAGATACTTGTAAGAAAAGATAATTTTTCTCCTGAAGAACTGGCAGCCACATCTGGACTGAGCATCGAAGCTGCAATGCAGTCCGCTTTCCTTCTCGCAGAAAAAGGTTTCTGTGAGATTAAAGAGACGCTGACGGATATATTCACTCTCACAAAAGAAGGCGAAGAATACGCACAAAAAGGTTTGCCTGAGCGCCAGGTAATCAACTCAATCACGGCGACTATCTCGATTTCCGAGTTTAAGAAAAAATTCCCGCCCCAGATGGCAGGAATCGCCCTCGGATGGCTGCGCAGGAAAAACTGGGCAAGGATAGAAGGGGAAATGCTCATTCCGGAAGGTGCAGCAGAGACGGGGGACGATGAGAATATACTTGCAAAACTCAAAAAAGCTCCATCTTCGGAGATTGGAGACGAAGTCAGAGAGCTAATAAAAAGAAATCTGGTGGGAAAAACAGAGAAAAAAACCCGCATCGTAGCAATCACAGAGAAAGGAAAAGCTCTGGCAGCCGCAGGCTTGATCATAGAAGAGGAAATAGCCCAGCTCACTCCGACCATTATTACAACCGGCGCATGGAAGACCGCTAAGATTCGCCAGTACAACATCCGCACCCCCGTAAAACCAGTGTACGGCGCAAAGCTCCATCCATACCAGCGCCTCATCAACGAGATGCGCTCAATCTTCCTCGAGATGGGTTTCACAGAGATTAAAGGCGATATAGTACAGAGCTCGTTCTGGAATTTCGATGCCCTCTTCCAGCCGCAGGACCACCCTGCGCGGGAGATGCAGGACACTTTCCACCTTGCTACCGAATGCGACATACCGGAAGAATACATAGCGCCTGTAAAAGAAATGCATGAAAAAGGCGGCGGAATATCAAGGGGCTGGGGCGGTGAGTGGAGCGAGGATGTGGCGCGAAAGCAAGTGCTGAGGACTCATACCACTGCAGTCACGATAAAATATCTCGCAGACCATCCCGAGCCGCCTGTTAAAGCCTTCTGCATAGACAGAGCATACAGGCGAGAAGCAATCGACCCCACACATACACCTGAGTTCGAACAGCTTGAAGGCGTGGTGATGGATAAAGGCGTGAGTTTCAAGAACCTTCTTGGCTGTCTCACCGAGTTCTATCACAGGATGGGTTTTGATGAAGTGCGCTTCAGGCCAGGGTATTTCCCATATACAGAGCCGAGCGTGGAACCTGAGGTGTATATCGAAAGCATGGGCAGGTGGGTTGAGCTTGGCGGCGCCGGGGTGTTTCGGAAAGAGGTCACGCTGCCGCTTGGAATCAAGTATCCTGTGCTGGCATGGGGGCTTGGCGTGAGCAGGGTGGCAATGCTGCGCCTTGGATTAAAGGATTTGCGGGAGCTTTACCAGAGCGATATCGACTGGCTGAGGAAGAGTACGGTGCTTTAAATGGATTTTTTAATACTTGTTCTGCCTTATTGCTCAATGTAAGTATATAGGTAGGATAAAAAAGTCCACTGGATTTTATATTAAATCCAGAGTAAAAGAAAAATGAATGAAGTTCAGGCAAAAGGTGGCATAGACGATATAAATGCGAGACATAATACCAAAATGGAAGGATTTATGACACGGATGTCGTATATGGAGAAGTTGTTCGAAATTGGTTGGTGCAGTGGGAAACGAGAAGGAAGTAAATAATGTGCCCCAGTAAAGATATAAAATCGGATGAATCAGAGAAATGTATTGAATGTCATCCAATCATGAAGAAACAAGGGTACGTAGCAGTAATTGATGTATTGGGTTTTTCAGAATTATCTTTGAAAGAAGATCGGATAATTGACTTTATAACACGATTTTATAATCTACTTGTGGAAGTTAACAATAAATATAAAAAAAATCTTCAATTTATACTTGCATCCGATACTATATTTATCGCTACTGATGATGATTCCGAAGAAAGTTTTAGAGATATTACTTATGCGTGTTCATATTTATTATTTAAGTATATTAGATGGGAATTTCCGATAAAAGGTTGCATTTCATATGGTGATTATATAATTTATAATGGATTATTCCATAATGAAGTTGTACCAACTACGATATATGGGCCGCCAATTATAGATGCTCATAATTACGAAAACGATTTAAATTGGATAGGTATTATGATATCACCATTAGCAATTGAACGAAATTTTGGTATTTTTAATATTGAATTCGGATTAGAAAAAAATATACGTATAAAGAGATGCCATAAAATCCCATTCAAAGATGGAACTTTTCTTGATGGTTTAGCTTTGTTGCCTTTAGGTGGTCATAGTGAAGCAGGCGCTGTGATATTACTTACTATTGATGAGAGCATTAAAAATCTAACTGGCCTAAAACTGATTTCAAAGAAACAGAAAGACCAACAGAAATATGAAAATTCAATTCTATGGTTACAAGATGTAAAAAATCAAATTGTCTCACAACTTCCACCGCAAACTCCTCCAAGGAGGAAGAAATAATACACCAACAACTCTCCGCTCGTTGTCGCTCGCTTCGATGGTACCGCACTCGGATAACAGCGGCTATGTTCGCTTCGCACCTGGCAGCAGTCGTGTATGAATGGGATTATAGGCGAAACATTGTAAATCTGTGAACGTTATATTCAATTGAATTGTGGGCTAGAAAACAAAACATCAACCAATTAAATAATATCATGTCAAGAATATTTACCAAGCCAGTTACTTTTGGTGGCCCAACTAAAGAAGGAAGCCCTTATTGGAAGTTTAAGAACGACATAAAAGAATCTTTCAAAGATTATCAGAAAATAAATTCAGAGTTTGGGATTGAAATTAAATTATTTCTAGAGAAATCAAGAGTTGGGAAAGACAAGAACGATTTAGATAATTTCTTAAAGCCGATAATTGACTCATTAGATGAAATATCAATTATTGAAGAATATAAAATGAGATCTATTAAGATAGAAAGATTATTGGTTAATACTTCCAATGATGAAGGCGTTGATATAAAATTTATTTAAGCCCACAATTCAACTCTTCGCAAAATCCCTTGCACTTGGCTCGGTCTCCTATGTTCCGACTAATATAACACGCAGTTTCGGTCGGTAGCGCCTCACTTCACCCAAATCCGCCTTCGGTGGACTTTGCGATTTTTAGAGAAGACCCAATTCTTTCAGCTTCTCCCTCGTCGGCACCCCGTTCTCATCCCATCCCCTGAGAGCATAATACTCATCCAGCGCCTTCTCAAACTCAGCCTTATTAATCCCGCCGCTCCCGAAGAACCTCTCAGGCAGAGTATCATCCTTTCGCGAGAATCCTGCCCCGATATTAAACAGCCGCTCAAGGTTCCAGATTCTCTCGCCGACTTTGCGGAACTCCTCAGTCGAATAATCCATACCTGTCGCCGCGCTCAGCATGTTCGCAAACTCCACTTCCGATATCGCAAACGAAGAGAAAATGCACAGCACAAGCGAATCAAGGGCTGCCGTCGCATTCTGGAATATGCTGACAAGCTCTGCCTTTCCTGAAAATGTCTTTGGCTCAACCTTCATGGGCTTTCCCAGAATCTCAGGCGCAATCATGTAGGCGCGCAGATGACATCCCCCGCGGTTCGAGGTTGCATAGGCAAGCGCCATCCCGAAGGCGCCGCGCGGGTCATAGCCAGGAAGCTCAAGCCCCTTGACCTGCATCGCAGCATCTTTTCCTCGCAATTTTGAAAGAGCCTTTGACCCCTTACCGAGCTCTTCCCCAATTCCCTCCTTTTCGCCTATCTTCTCAACATTCCCTGCCAATTCTTTTATGTCTTCGCCAATTATTTCAGCATAAGCCGCAATTGTAGAACCTGAAGAGATTGTGTCTAAACCGTAGTCATTGCAGAGGCGGTTGACCTTGATAATGGCATCCATATCCGCATTGTTATTGTCTGGTCCGTACGCCCACAAGGTCTCATATTCCGGGACTTCATGCCCCTCAAATGCGCCGCTTTTAATGACGTGCTTGCATGCGATGGTGCAGTTATAGCAGGCATGACCTCTGATGTCGTAATGCTCCTTGATGAATTCACCAGAGACTTTATCCATACCTGCAAACCCGCTTTTCCTGAAGTTCTGTGCAGGCAGGAGCTTCATATAGTTCATCAGGTTTGCCATTGCTGAAGTCCCGTACATTGAAAGTCCTTTTGATGCGTCATTTTTTGCGAGGTTCAGCGCATCCAGGAGCGCTTTCCCAAATGCCTCCTCATCCGCAATCTCAGGTTTCCTCTCTCCTTTTACCACAACCGCTTTCAGCTTCTTTGACCCCATGACCGCGCCAAGCCCTCCCCGCCCGCAGGCATGGAAATAGTCGTTCATGACATTGGCTATCGGAACAAGCTTCTCGCCCGCGCGACCTATGCACGCCACGCGCCCACTTGATGACAGTTTCTGGGTGCATGCCCTGACGTTTTCCCCCCATAACTCATCTGCTCTTCGTATTTCGATTTCATCGTTTTTGACAGCGATGTAAACTGGTTCTTCAGCTTTGCCTTTTATTACCAATGCATCGATTCCTGCGAACTTTAGCTCTTTCCCGAAAAACCCGCCACTGCTTGAATCAAATATCGTGCCTGTAAGGGGGGATTTGGATACCATGACATGCCTGCCTGACATCGGGGCTGCTGTCCCCGTAAGCGGACCTGTTGCGAAGATGAGAATATTGTCAGGCGTTAGCGGCCCGATATTCGGGTCTATGGCATCGTAATATAATTTTATTCCAAGCCCCCTTCCCCCGATAAAGGAACGAAGATTATTGGAATTGCTCTTTGAATCCTTTATTTCGCTGTCAGTCAAATCAATGGTTACGGTTTTACCTGTCCAGCCGTGCATGGGATTTAGAATAAGGGTTTTTTGTATTAAAGGGTATGGTTAATATTGGTAACCTTCAATCCATGCATGATTTCCAGTAACGACCCAATATCCTTTGTTTGATTTATTTCCATGCGCGTTGGCTTGATATTTTTCATGCCTTTGGTGAACCACATAGCTTTTACATTCAAATCCCTGAACGAGAACAAACCATACCTGCGGCACGTAGCCTCGTATTCAAAAAAGTCATCCAGTCGCTCCTCAGTCGTCTGCTGCGATAAAAGTTCTCCATGATCCATGTAATGCTTGAGTCTGCGGAAAATATAAGGGTTGCCGATGGCAGCCCGTCCTATCATTAGCCCGTCACACTGCGTATATTCAAGCACATGCTTCGCAGTTTTTTCATCAACGATGTCCCCGTTTGCAATTACTGGAATTGACAGCTCACTTTTGATACCTTTAATGACCTCAAGATTAGATTTTCCTGAATACCCCTGCTTTTGCGTCCTTCCATGAACTGTAATCGCATCTGCGCCAGCGTTCTCAATAATCCTCGCGATTTTAAGGGTTTCCTCAAACCTGTTCAGTATCCTGATTTTCGCGGTGAGCGGCACATTCAAGGAATCACGAAGTTGTTTTATGATTTCCCTGATTAATTCGTGTTTTTCCAGGAGCGCTGACCCAAACCCATTTTTAATAACGCTCTGTGCAGGGCATCCGAGGTTCATGTCAAAAACATCGGGATTGAATATTTCTTGCAATATAAGTGCTGAGTTAACCAGAATAACCGGATCCGAACCCAATAACTGTATTCCCGAGGGTCTCTCATCCTTGCATATAAAACATCTTGCTGTGCTTTTTTGGTTTTGCCGCACAATTGCCTCAGAACATTTCATCTCTGAATAAACCAACGATGCCCCGTATTTTTTGCAAAGCAGCCTGAATGGCAGGTTTGTAACATCAGACATGGGGGCTAATATGAGATTCCCATCCAATCGCAACTTTCCGATGTTCATACGTTTTTAATCCGCCAACGAAGGATTTGCACAATTTTTTTCTTTATATTTAAAGGCACATGCGTAAACTATAAATATTATGTTCGCATATATACGAATTATAGTGGGCAGAAAAATAAACTTTTTTACCACCACCATCAAACCCCCATCTGCCCACTAATCCCTGTTATTTCTTTTTTGTATCTGTGCTATTTTTTCTTCAAAATCAGGGTTTATAATTGCATTCAGGCGCAGTCCTACCTCCTCTGGCGTATACCCAAATACAAGCCCGAGCAACTGGCTGTAGTGAACCACAGGCAGGCTATAGATTTTTCCGGCTTTCGCAAGTTCTACCTGTCCTGCATCGTATTGCAGATGGCAGAAGGGACAGGCATTCACTATACAGTCAACGCCTGCTTTTTTCATCCGTTCAAGTTTGTATTCTGTCATCTTTAAGGAAGTCTCAGGCATTGCAGACCGCACACCTCCGCCAGCACCGCAGCAGCTTGTTTTGCCTTCGTATGGCACGCTCACAGCACCCGTAGCCTCAACAAGCTCATCAAAAAACACGGGGCATTGTGCCGTCCCAAGCTTTCTGTCCTTTGTGGGTTTCAGTAAATGGCATCCGTAATGCACAGCAGCCCTGACCTCAAGAGGTTTCTCTATAAACTTGCCCAGATTCTTCGCGCCGATATCTCTGTAGAGGAATTCTATTATGTGCCTGACCTCTATGGTACCGAGGTATTCCCTGCCTATTTTTTTAAGGTGCGTGTTCACTTCATTCCTGAGAATACTATCGTTTTTCAGGGTATTATTGGCATCCATCAGCGAGCTGAAACAACCGTTGCAGATCGTGAGCAAATCCGTGTTCTTATCCTCTGCAAGCGCAAGATTCCTTGATGCGATAGCAAGCCAGGTTGTTCTGTCAAATGAACGGAATACTCCCGGTGCGGGACAGCATGAAGCCTCTTTCAGTTCGCTCCATTTAATATCAAGCCTGTCAAGAACGAGTCTTGTGGCTTTTTCAATACCAGGATAGCGGTTAGGGATGAGGCATCCCAGAAAAAGAGACAGTTCCTTCATTTTTTTATCAGCTCATCGAATCCGGTAGATTTGAGGAGAGTTTTTACTTCCTTCCGGGCTTTTGGATACTTATGGACAGTTTCTGGCTCAGCAAGCCCTATTTGTTTCCTGATGGATATGTGCATTTCATCGATCGGTATGGCATGCCCTGTTTCGATAAGATATCTGCATACAGCTCTGTGCGCCGGGAGCACTTTTCCTTTTTTCACGGCTTCGCTTCGGAGTTTGAGTATCTCGTCGGTTATTTTTATTCCGCGCGGGCATCTTTCCTGGCAGTTGTAGCAGGTGGTGCACATCCAGAGGTCAAGTTCATCTGAGATGTCTTTCTGTAGGGAATCTTTGATAATCCTCCTGACGTTCAGGCTTGTGTACCTGCCTGAGGGGCAGCTTCCCGTGCATGTGCCGCACTGGAAACAGGTGAGTATCTCGGAGCTTTTCATTGAGTGAATAATGTGGAAACTTGTATTTAAGGATATAATAATAAAGCCGCAATATCAATTAAAGTGTATGATTCCCCTCCACCTCTACCATGCCCGCCAGTGCGACCCCAAAAAGTGCACAGGGAAAAAACTTGCCAGGTTCAATCTGGCAACGCTGCATGATTCCCCAAAAGACCTTCCCCGCGAAGCGCTATTCCTTGACCCATTTTCCGAGCAGGCGCTTTCTCCTGCTGATGATGCAGGCAGGGGCATCGTGGTGCTTGACTGCTCATGGGAGGAGGTTGAGCGAGTGTTCCCGGTACTGCAGAAACTCAGGCTCAGGCACCGCGCCCTGCCGTACCTGCTTGCCGCCAACGCTGTGAACTACGGAAAGCCTTTCAAGCTGAGCACGGTTGAGGCTTTTGCTGCGGCGCTCTACATACTTGGGGAGAAAGAGCAGGCGGCGCTTATATTGAACAAGTTCAAGTGGGGACCGATATTTTTGGAACTAAACCAAGAGCCTCTGGAAAGGTACTCCAATGCAAAGGACAGCACCGAAGTTGTGAGGATACAGGGAGATTATCTGGGATTATAAAAACCGCAATAAACGCAGATGTCATTACTTTTTCGATTCATAATCCACTGTAGGCGCTGCTTCTCTCACCGAAGTCATGTACTTTGCCACTTCAACATGCAGCGGATGCGCCTGATATGCCTGCAAGTCATCCATCGAATCAAATTTCGTCACAAGAGCAATGTCATACGAACGCTCGGAATGAAGAACATCTGTCCCCACCTCAAAATGACGCAACTGAGGTATTTTGCCTTTCATACCCAGCAGAACATCTCTTGCCTTCTCAACACTTCGCGGGCTTCGGTCTTTCAATTTAAAGAAAACTATGTGCGTAATCATATCTCCACCATCAACTTCCTCACAGGTTCAAGTATCATATTCATATACTCAGCAGCCGCTGCTTTCAAATCCATCGGGTGAAGCGCCTTTTCTGCAAAATCGGATTCAAGCGCTTCGTAACTGTTGTAATGCAAGTCTCCGCCGTATTTTTCAGGGCGCTTGATGGTTATTTCAGGATAGTGCGGCATGATGTGGAATTTGAAAAGGCAAAGAACGGGATTATCCCTCACCTCGCCCTCAATGCAGAACGCCCCTTTCAGTTTCTTTTTTATATCCTCAGGCGTGTCATCCACAGAGATGTAATTCCCCTTGCTTGAGGACATCTTCTTGCCATCAAGCCCGAGAAGGATAGGTGTATGGATGCATATCGGCGCCCTGTATCCGAACTCGGGCAGTCCTTCCCGCGCCAGCATATGAATCTTTCTCTGGTCGATGCCTCCCACAGCCACGTCAACTCCCAGATGAGCGATATCCAGCGCCTGCATCAGTGGGTAAATCATCTGGGAGACCTTGGGGTTCTCTGCATCCCTGCTCACCTCGTCCATGCTGCGGCGTGCGCGGTTCAGCGTGGTGGTGCGCGCCAGTTTGAGCACATCCAGCATGTAATCAGGCTCCAACTGGTACGAAGAGCCGAGCACGAAATTGGTATTTTTCTCATCAAGACCGAGCGCTATGAAACATCTCTTGTTGTAGTCGGCAATCTTTTTCACTTCATCCATGGTTCCCTTTTCGTTGAGATAGGCATGGATATCCGCAAGCAGCACGGTGATTTTGAAGCCTGCCTGCTGGAGGTCGAGGAGCTTGTTAACGGTGAGCACATGACCCATGTGGATCTTGCCGCTGGGTTCGTAGCCCACGTAAGCGGAACATTGTTTGTCTGAATTGACAAGTGCTTCAAGTTCCTCTTTTGTAACTACCTCTTCGGTATTTCTGGTGATAAGCGCTAATTTGTCCATAATGGAAGACTCCTGTTGCCTCAAAACCAGCGGTTCTATGTCAGGTAAGCACATAAACTCTGCGCAACGAAACATTTAAATTTATAATTGATATTATTATAGACTGCTGTCTTGTCATAATAAACGGGAGATGAGGGATTACGGTGAAAAATCAGCAAAATGTATTCCTGCTATTCATCTTATTTTAACATCTCAGAACAAAGATACAGCCAATTGGCCTGAAAAATAAAATATAAAGAGGAGTCTAAAACATGAACAAGAGAACAATCAATTTGCTTTGCGTAATAGCATTAACATGCGCCGGATTTCTATCTGTTGCATCGCCTGTAATTGCTGAATATGGAACAGGAGCTGCAATGGAAAGTGGAAGCCTTAAAAATAAATTATCTGAAATAGACGCTTTCCATCCCCCAACCAGAGGCTATCCAGGGGTCCTCATGTATAAAGAATGGCACTATTTCAATATCCTTGATGATGAGCAAAACCTTTCATTCATAACAACATTGACCCTGAATGGAAATGTTTCAGACCCGGGGATGAGCGCTGCCGTAGTCCTTATGAGTTACTTCACCCTAGTCAAGGAGAATCTTACCGCGGATGTATATCCTGTTACCCTTGCAGAATGGTCGGACATGACGCCTGACATGAGGATAGCTGGAAGTAGTGTAAGACTGACCAAAGAAGGATATCACCTGCATGTTGTATCTGCAGATACCCGGTCGGTTTTTGATGCGATATTCAAACCAGAGGCTGAGCATGCCCCTGTTTTCAGTGTTCCTCTTGGGGAAGGCAGGATAATCAACTGGCTTTCAGCATCGCCAAAGATGAAAGTGAACGGTAAATTCACCGTCAATAGAGGGACTGCAGAGGAAAAGACATACACATTTAAAAACGTAAGAGGGTATCATGACCACAACTGGGGTTACTGGCTCTGGCAGGATGACCTGGGATGGGACTGGGGGCAGGCAACCCAGGTGAAAGGTGGAGACGAGACCGGGACATACACATTCTCCTTTGGCAACATCACCAATATGAACCACACAGGATCAAAGAGTACAGTCCTTGAATTCTGGAAGAACAAAAAAATAATAGCCGGGTTTAAAGATAACGAAATACAGATCCGACATGAAATAATGAATACTGTACCAATACTGCCAGATGCCCCTTTCCCGTTAGTTACTGTTCTGAACGCAAATTCCGGAGAAAACAAGTTGAACATGGTTTTCACCACAGGACACATGACCCCGATCCCGATAGGCCTTGAAGGTGGTGGCTATCGGATCATCTGGGAATTAACAGGAGTGTATGAAGTCAGTGGTTACGTAAATGGAAAGCCGGTTTCCTATATAACTACGGGATACTTGGAATACGTGGCTTGAATTCGGTTGATCAAAGGGCTAAATCAAAGGTTTGAGTGGATTTTGACCCTTTGACAACTCTTTATTTTGTATGTATCGATCTTGGGCGGAAATGCTGCGGCCTAAAGAGGCTGCTATGGAAAATCCAAATAAGGTTTAAAATATTAAATGATATTGAATGGGAACAATGTTTGAATTGAAAAAGACTCGAACCGATCTTGATATGATTACGAATTTATATTCAAGACTTTTTGATAGGCTGATTCCGGGAGAAGAACTGGAAGCTCAAGACCTTAAAGCAATACGTAATAAGGATAAAATAGATTCGACTATTAAAGGTATTTCAGGAATGACCTCTGGAAATAAATATCAAAGGCGCGAGTACACAGTCAGCTGCAGGCATAGCTGGAGGCTTGTGCTGCAAGGGGGCGGTTCACGGCAAAATGAATCGGTCTGTATATCATCTTTTTCTGAGATTAACTTACGTTAAAACATTTCCAGTTCTTCAAACCATCAAAGTGGTCTTTATTGAAAGTGAATAATTTGAAACCCGGTCGTCAGGTGGTATTCAATACGAAGAATTATATCTTTGTGTTACGTTTACGTCGCGAGCAAAGAAAGAAATGGATATATCAATTATGCTGAAGGAGCAATGATTTTTTCGATTAAGGAAAAATTTAAAAACTATGAATAATTATTAGACCTCCTGCGGAATGGAAAAAATGAAAAAAAAATTTAACAATGAAATCCTTATTATCGGTTATGGCTCAGTTTCACAATGCACCCTTCCTGTTTTATTGGACAAGCTCGATGTTCCGTTAGAAAACATTACCTTAATTGATTTTGAAGACAAATCAAAAGCTCTGAAAAAATATACTGATCGGGGAATAAAGTATTTTCACGAAAAAATTACCCCGGAAAATCTAGATCAAGTTTTGTCAAAATATGTGGATAATGAAGGTTTGCTCATTGATTTAGCGTGGAATATAGGCGCCAATGATATTATTAAGTGGTGCCATGAACACAATGTATTGTACGTTAATACTTCGATTGAACTCTGGGATCCTTCTGAGGGAATTTATACGAAGAGCCCGTTTGAAAAATCGCTTTATTGGCGGCAAATGCAGTTGCGGGATCTTTCCCGTGATTGGAAACATGCGCCGACGGCTGTTGTTGACCATGGCGCTAATCCCGGCCTCATTTCTCACTTCGTCAAGCAAGGCCTATTGGATATTGCTGCTCGTATCTGTGCTGATAAGAAAGTTTCTCAGGGAGATGAAGAAGAAATTGCCCATCTTGCAAAAAACAGGGATTTTGCCCAACTATCGGAAAAATTAGGAATTAAGGTAATCCATTGTAGTGAGCGAGATACTCAAATTACCAACAAGCCAAAATTAGTTAACGAATTTGTAGGGACGTGGAGCATTGAAGGATTGAGGGAAGAAGGGACGGCGCCGGCTGAAATGGGCTGGGGCACGCATGAGAGGAAGCTGCCTTCTTTGGCCAATATACCTCCGTGCGGACCTAAAAATCAAATTTTTTTGCCTCAAATGGGCATCAATACATGGGTCAGATCGTGGATACCGGATGAAGAAATTGTCGGTATGATGATCCGCCACGGTGAAGCATTCGGCCTTTCAGACCGGTTGACTGTTTGGGAAAATGGTAAGGCGATCTACCGGCCTACCGTAAATTATGCTTATATGCCCTGCCATGAAACGCTTTCTTCGCTTCACGAATTGCGCTGCCGGAATTACGAACTCCAGCCAAAGATCAGAATTATGACAGATGAAATTACATCTGGCGATGACACTTTGGGAGCGCTCTTAATGGGGCATTATTATAATTCCTGGTGGACGGGCAGCTCTTTAAGCATTGACGAAGCCAGATCTCTCGTTCCGGGCCAAAACGCTACCACCCTTCAAGTAGCTGCGGGTATTGTTGCTGCCGTACTCTGGATGCTTGAAAATCCACGGGAAGGTATTAAATTGCCCGACGACCTGCCTCATGATTTTATTCTGGATATTGCTAAACCGTATCTCGGAAAATTTATTTCTACTCCGTCGGACTGGACGCCGCTCAAAAATCGCAAAATATTTTTTAAAGAAAATCCGGCAGCGAAATCCAATCCTGATCCCTGGCAATTTGAAAATTTTCTTTTTATAGATTAATAAGAATAATTGTTAATAATATCGGATACAATAATGATCGAAAAACAACATAAAATTCTAGAAAAAATTGCCCGGGAACACAGTACGCCGGTTTTTATCATAGATCATGAAAAAATCAGGGAGAATTATCGTGAATTCAGGGAAAAATTGCCTGATGTGCAGGCATATTTTGCTGTTAAAGCCAATTCCAATCCTGAAATTATCAAAACTATGTATGATATGGGTGCAAGTTTTGACGTGGCTTCTTTCCCTGAATTTATGCTGGTCCATGATAATATCAAGCATTTGCCAGAAAAAGAACGGCAGGATTTTATCTGGGATAAGATTATTTATGCTAATACCATCAAGCCTGCCGAAGTCCTGGCTAAGTTAAATGAATATAAAATATTAGTTACTTTTGACAATGTTGAAGAATTGAGAAAGATAAAAAAACATGCCCCGGATGTTGGTCTTGTTTTAAGGATCCGCGTACCTAATACCGGTTCTATGGTTGAGCTTTCTTCAAAATTTGGAGCCCATCCTGGAGAAGCGGTTGATCTTATCGCCGAAGCTGTGAATTTAGGGCTTGGGGTTGAAGGCATTAGTTTCCACGTAGGCAGCCAGTGCAATAATTTTGATAACTATTCGCAAGCTTTGAATTTCGCCTCCTCGATTTTCAAGGAAGCAGAATTGAGAAACTATCAAATTGGGTTTGTTGACAGAGAAGGTAAAAAAAGAAAGGTTTTGGATATCGGTGGCGGCTTTCCGGTAAAGTATACGCCGGACGTAAAATCTTTTTCCGCCCTGTCTGAAATTTTGAATTCGGAAATAAGGCGTTTGTTCCCCAATGATGATATTCAGGTAATTGCCGAACCGGGGAGATTTATGGTGGCAACGGCCTGTACCTTGATCACGAAAATTATTGGTAAGGCTGTTCGTGATGGAAAAACATGCTATTATCTGAACGACGGTGTTTATCATACTTTTTCCGGACAGGTTTTTGATCATCAGCACTATCCACTGCATTCCTTCAAGGGGGGAGAGAAAAAAGTTTGCGCTACGTTTGGCCCCACCTGCGACGCTTTCGACACTATTTCACTGGCCGATGAGCTGCCGGAAGATCTGCAAATTGACGATTTGCTTTATGCTGAAAATATTGGTGCCTATACGATCGCTTCAACCACTTATTTTAATGGTTTCCCGCCTCCAAAAGTTGTGCATTTGAATAAATAACGTTCATCAATGATAATTTTATATGCCCTCCATAGTTTAACATGCGTTAACCTCTTCCGAAAGGCAACCCTTTCATGTTGGGCGCACCGCACTTGATCGCGATACGTTCTCTGCACCTGTCCTAGCTCCGTTCATGCAGTATGTCTAAAAAAACAGAAAAAGTGTTGACATTGCGTTTATATGGATGAAAACAAAAAGTTAATCAAAATCCTCCTTAGTTTTCTCGTACATACTTTATCACCTCTTTGAGGGTTGGTTTTTTTCCATACATCAGCAAGGTGGCTCTGAAAATCCTGCTTGACAATTCAATAATTCCGATCACAGCAGCAATAAGAATGATTAGACTTATGACAATATCGCTAACCGGCACTTCGGAAATGGAAAGGCGGAGGATCATGGTCACAGACGATGTAAGCGGAAAGAAACTCAGGAACCTTGAAAAAAGATTGTTAGGAGTGTCAACTATGAACATCAGAAAGAATATTGGTATCATACCAGTGATAGAAAATATCCCTGCCAGTTGCTGCCCTTCCTGTGAGGATGTCGATATCGCGCCCACACCAGCCATTATGCTTGCAAATACCAGATAACCCAAAATAAAGTATATGGGCGCAAGGACAACGACCATAAGGGATAGTTTAATGCCGCCCAGGAAACCTGCGATAAACGGCAAGGAAGCCGAGAGGAGCGCGATACCGCACAAAAGCCATATGAGCAACTGCGAAAGCCCCAGGGCGCCAAGACCAAGGATTTTACCGATGAAAAGATCTCTGTGGGAAACAGAGGAAAGGAGTATCTCTATTACCCTGTTCTCTTTTTCTTCGACTATGCCCTGGAGAAGGAAACCCGAAGAAGAGAATATCGCTATAATAAAAAGCAAAGCAAAGCCTAAAGGAATTATAAATGTGCCGAATCCTTCTTTGCTTTCTTCGTTCTTATCTATTGTAAAAATTTCGCTATTTATCGGCTGCTTTACTCGCTGAATAATATTCTCAGGTTGTCCCTTTAACAGATTATCTATCAAGAAATCCCTGATTTTTTCTTCCACCTTTGTCGTGGATGCAGGGGATGTTTTTTTTGTCGAATAGATGTAAATCTTTCCGGTATTGAGGTAATCAGCCGGAATAATAAAAAAATGAGTTATAGCCCCGTTCTCAAGAGCCAATTTCGCAGAGCTTTCATCCTGATATTCTGTAAAATTAGATGACTGGAAGGTACTGATCTTATTTATATAGCCGACCTTGACTTCCTCGCCTTTGAGTCCTTCGATACCAAAAAAAAGTACAGGAATAGTAGATATAATAAGGATGAAAAGCGGTATCCCGAGGGTCATCAGAATGAATTCTTTTCTTTTTATCTGAGTCATGAACTCATGTTTGGCAATGAGCATGTATTTTTTCATATTCCCTCTGCCAGTTCAATGAATATCTCGTTGAGCGATGGGGCTGCTATCTCGAATTTGTTGACCCTGACCTCATCCAGTAAGGTCCTTAATACCTGCCGGGCATCAGCGCCTTCATCGAGAACCATTTCGGCATACTTTCCGGAATCATTGATTTTTTTAATCCCCTGTATTCTTTTCAGTTCTCCCTCATACTCAAGGAATATTGTGTTTTTCCTATATCTGGCTTTTATTTCTTCCATGCTGCCGTACAGTACCATTGCCCCCCTGTGTATCATGAATATCCTATCGCACATATGCTCTACCTTATCCATCATGTGAGTGCTTATGAGTATGGTTTTCCCTTCTTTCTTTAGATCAAGCATCATGTCTTGCACAAGCTTCATGTTAACAGGGTCAAGCCCTGAGAAAGGCTCATCAAGGATTATTATATCAGGATCGTGTATAATCGCCGCAATGATCTGGATTTTCTGCTGCATACCCTTACTCAGCTCAGAAATTTTCTTATCCTTATGTGACAACATGCCCATAATCTCGAGGAGTTCTTCGGCCCTTTCTTTATTCGGTTTATTTTTCAATGCACTAAGGTACATGAGAGTGTCCATGACTGTTAGCTTTCGATACAAACCCCGTTCTTCAGGAAGATAGCCTATCTTATCTTTCATTTCTTCAGATAGCTTGCTATCCCGCATTCTTATCATCCCCGAATCCGGTCTCATTATATCAAGAAGCATGCGTATAATTGTAGTTTTCCCGGAACCATTTGGTCCTATTAAACCGAATATCTCGCCAGGTAAGATATCAAAAGATATTTCGTTAACTACAAATTTACCATTAAATGATTTCGATATTCGCGAAACTTCAACTGTATTTTCCATTTCAATTTTTCCATCCTTCAGTTTTATGATTCGATCGCAGTTCTACGCCAGCTCCTTATCATGTAATACAATAATAATAGTCTTTCCTTCATTAATTAATTCTTTAAATAATCTGCATTATTCGAGTGAGGTTTGTAGCATAGATGTGATTAAGCCCTTTTTATCAACAACAATAAGTAAACTACTCAGGCCTAAAGCTACGCCAAAATTAATAACATGAGGCGTATATTCAGTATTGTAAATGCTTTCTCTCATAATCCATCCGCAGGAATCAAAAATCCTCGTTCTACCAATTAAAAATAATGATATAGAGCCCATTTTTCAAGGGATTCTGATATTAAAAAATACTTCAAAAGGAGCACGCGCTGGTAAATTCAGGATAAAACAGGGAGAAAAAGAAGAGTTCAGGGCGCCGGATGAACTCATCGAACTTCTGAGGCTTGCAGATAAGATACTTATCGCTGAAGGAAATGAGGTCTCTGAGGCAGGATTCAAGGAACTGCTCAGTGCATATCAACTCGATTATGGGTATACAACCACATGCCGCCTGTGTCTTCTGGCAGGAAAATATACCACAGTGAATAATAACTCTATCCGCTTTAACAACGAATCGATTTGCGAAGAGTGCGCAAAAAAAGAACTGACGAGAGAGGCTAAATCTTTGAAAATAGGCGCTCATGGACAGGAAAGGCTTGTCCATATATTACTTAAAGCAAGAAATCTCGATAGGGTGCTTGCCATGCTCAGTCCAGAAAAACTGGATTCGGGATTGACAAGATTCGATACAATAGAAGCCAGCAGGGTTGAGCGCTCGATAAAAGTAAAAGACCTGGCTGTGCATTCAGAACTCAAAAAGATACTACTTAACCAGCTTGAAGAACTGATGCCTGTCCAGGCACTTTCAGTAGAGGCAGGACTCCTCGAGGGAAAAAACCAGTTAATCGTTTCGGCTACTGCCACAGGCAAGACGCTGGTGGGCGAGCTTGCAGGCATCCAGAACATCCTGAACAAAAAAGGGAAGATGTTATTCCTTGTGCCACTTGTAGCGCTTGCTAACCAGAAATATGGACAATTCAACAAGCGCTATTCTTCCATGGCAACGACCTCCCTGCGGGTGGGTACGAGCCGCATAATAAAAGGCACAAAAGGTATGCGGACCTCGCTTTCCTCGGATATAATCGTTGGGACCTACGAAGGCATCGACTTTGTCATCAGGTCAGGCAGTACAAAATCGCTCGGCAACATAGGGACGGTAGTTATTGACGAGGTGCACATGCTCGAAGACACAGAGAGGGGGCACAGGCTTGATGGTCTTATCGCACGCTTGAAATTCATTGCACCTGATGCGCAGTATATATACCTCTCGGCTACCGTGGGAAAACCGCAATGGCTTGCTCGTAAACTTGGTGCAGAATTAATCGAGTTCGAGGAGCGCCCGGTTCCAATTGAAAGGCATCTTATTTTTGCGCCCGAATATGAGAAGAAGAGATTGATCGAGCGGCTTGCCTGGCAGGAATACAATATGAAGTCCTCAAAGGGGTTTCGCGGTCAGACCATTGTATTTACCAACTCGCGCCGGAACTGCCATTTGCTTGCTGATGGTCTTTCTATAAAAGCGATGCCTTACCATGCAGGACTTTCTTATAGCGAACGGAAAAAAGTGGAAGAGAAATTCGGGAAAGGAGAGCTGCCCGTAATTGTGACAACGGCGGCGCTTGCAGCAGGTGTGGATTTCCCTGCATCGCAGGTGATTTTTGAATCACTTGCAATGGGCATCGAATGGTTAAACGTGAGGGAGTTCCAGCAGATGCTTGGGCGCGCCGGGAGGCCGGATTACCATGACCGCGGCGTGGTTGTGCTTCTGGCTGACCCTGAGCGGAGATTCGGGAAAGGGGATTCAGAGGATGAGATCGCTTTTCGGCTTCTGAGAGGCGAACTGGAGCATTTTGGCGTGGACTATGGAGACGATGAAATGCTTGAAGAGACTCTTTCCGACATCGTGGTAGCTCATAAACTTCAGGACATAAGGAAGATAAATGGATTGCTGCTTGGCGAGGGCGACCTTGATTACCTGCTTGGCAAACTCGCAGAATACAAATTTATTGAGAAAACAAATGCGGGCTTTTATCCCACGGGACTTGGAAGCATTGTGGCTTCGCATTTCCTGAGCGTGGAGCAGACCTTTTTGATTAAGAACGCCGTCGTTTCCGGGCGCGAGCCGATGGATATAGTTACGGAGCTTGAGACCATGGATGCCGTGTATTTCAGGTTTGCTTCGCAGTTGTCGGATGCCCTTGGAACCGACATCCCGACAAGAGTTTTCGGCGCCGGGCTTGATATCGTTTTTTCGGCTGACGGCTTCGCAAAGCTGAAAGAGAACCTGCGCCGCACCATGCTTGAGCTTGCGCGGGAGTTCATGACATGCACATGCAGGGACTCACCGTACTGCGGCTGCGCCGAGAGGAAGTTCTCGGCAAGGGTGATTGAGCTTTGCGCTGAGGGACTCTCGCCTGATGGGATTATTGCGGAGCTTGAGAAGCAGTACGGGGTTTATGCTTATGCCGGGGATGTGCTTGGCTACCTTGACGGGGCTGCGAGAACTCTTGAGGCTGTGGAGTTGATTGCAGGGATTTATGGGAAGAAGGAGCTGGGTGAGAAGGCGAGGGGGTTGAGGGAGAGAATGGAGGGGTAATGTCCAATTCTTCTCATCGCATTAATCCGCAAGTTCTATTTCAAAAACTGCTCTTGCAATGAACCCGAATTTTAAATCAATCCTCTCAGTGTATGGAATCCTGTCGCCAGTGCGGTCTTAAGAATATCAAGCGGATTGGTGATACCAAGATAATGAACCATAAAAGGAATTGCAACAAACGTCCCGACCATGCTGCCGAGATTCGCCAGTCCTGCAACAAGTATTATGCGGAACAACCTATTCTGCATCAATTCCTTCATTGTTTCAATTTTCATTATTATCATGAAATCCTCCGTGGTCGGCGGGCGAAAATGCGCTTCAACAACCCCCACAAGCCAGCCAATGGCTAGGAAGGGATGCAGGAATGCGAACCAGGCAAGACTAAAGGCAGTCAATGCTGAAAGGGGATGTCCTCTTGCGATAATGACCCCAACGGCAGAAAGTATGCCCTGTGCCACAAAAAGGTATAGCATTGCTGTAAGAAGCTTCTCAAGGGGATATCCACCTAAAACCAGAAGAGCCAGCATTCCCACGACCATTGCTATGAAGGCTATAGTTGCAGCTTTAAACCAGCTAAAACCCTTTTTTGAGAGCGTTGTCAATTCCTCTATCGGAGGGATGGTTTCGGGAGCGTCAAGATATCTCTGGATTCCTTCCCTGTGACCTGCGCCCACAACTGCCACAACACTTCCTTCCTTCGATATTTCAAGAAGGTTCTTAGCCATGAATGCATCTCTCTCATCTATCAGGACAGATGCGGCGCTCGGAGCCATCTTCCGCAATTCAGCCACCAACTGCGTTACAACATCCTCATCTGTAACCGTCTCCATATCGATTTCCTTTCCCCCAAAACCGACGGTTGCGCCGATTAAAGAGACAAAAAGCTTCAGTTTCTCAAAAAAGGACATTTTGTTCCAGAAGCGCCCCAGCGTGAGCTGGATATCCCTGTCTATAAGTGCCACCCGCGCGCCTGTTTTTTCAGCTTTTTCAATGGCAGAAAGCATCTCTGCCCCTGGCTTGACACCTGTATCCGCACCTATTTTTTTCTGGATGTAGGCAAGAAGCCACTGCAGTAAAAAGTAGTAAAACTTGCCCCCGCTGAGCATCTCTTTGACATTGATTTCATGAACTTCCTCTTCCCCTTTTAATGCCTGATATCGTGCCTTATCGAGTTCAACAGCAACAATGTCAGGTTTTTCTCTTTCAATTACCTCGTTGACAAGGGCTACGCTTTTATCAGAAACATGGGCAGTCCCGACAAGGATAATTTTAGAGCCAGAGGGTGCCGCAGGATTCCTGTAATTGAAATTGCAGCTTACAGTGTAAGTACCGTTATTCATGCTGTTCTAATAATTGCACAGATCGCAAAAGGTCGGTTCTTGATACAATGCCTACCATCTTTTTATCTTTTGTAATAATAATTCGTCCGATGTTATTGATTGTCATGAGTTTTATGGCGTTTACGGCATCTTCATCCTCAGGTAGGCTGATAATCTCTTTGGTCATTATCTGCGAGATTTTAACGTTTTTTCTTTCTCCCCTATGGACTTTTTGAACGTCTGTAAAAGTTACTATGCCTTCCAGACGCCCATCATCCACAACGGGATATCCCATGTGTTTGAACTTGAACATATGTTCCACAAGCCCTTCAGCAGACATTCCTGACGGTACGCTGTGAATATCTGTTGACATAATGTCTTTTATTTTCACGCCTTCGAGTACGACGCTCACCTCTGTGGCTTTTTCTTCCTCTGATGCGCCGATGTATATAAAGAACGCAATGAGGAGGAGCCAGAAACCACCAAACGCTATGTTCAAAAATCCAAAAATACCCATGAAGATTGCAAACATCTTGCCTATATTTGCAGCAGCGTGCGTAGCCCTGATATATGACATCCTGCCGGCAAGCCATGCTCTCAGCACCCTGCCTCCGTCCATGGGGAATGCTGGAATGAGATTGAAGATACCGAGAATTATGTTAATGTACCCCACCAGCCACACAAGGCGAAGATAAGGATTTTTACTTATATCTAGAAATAAATAAGAAAAGTAGGATAAATCACTAGGTTTAGTAAGCGAATAGGCTAGTGCGAGCACTAGACCGATTAAAAAGCTGACACCCGGACCTGTCGCAGCCATCTTGAACTCTACTTTTGGGTTTCTCGGAATCTCTTCAAGGGAAGAAACGCCTCCGAAGAGGAAAAGTGTTATACTCTGTATATTAGTCCCATGTCTTTTAGCCACATACGAATGTCCGAGCTCGTGCAGTAGTACCCCGATGAAAAGGAAGAGCGCAGCAGACATCCCCAGAGCATATTGAAGTGCTGTGGGTATCCCGGGGTCATTGAAACCGAAAGGTGGCGGATTATTTGCAAAAATCCATCCAAAAACCGGTAATATAAGAAGAAATGTTATATGTAATCTAATCGGGATACCCATTATTTTGCCTATCTGGATTGAAGCTGCCATGAAATTCCTCGCATATTATGATACTGCTTAATAGGAGTTAAATCGTATAGACTTTGTGGATGCCGCGAAAAATCAGCGAAAAAGATATAAGAGGACATTTTTATAGGTATTAGCTCCCTTAACGTACGATAATGTTAAGGTGAATAACATATTATTTATTAAGGTACTATATGGAAAATACTGAAAATGATTTAAAGAACCAAGATCTTCTCGGCGGTATAGAGATAACATCCACAAAGGATATCGAGGTTCCTAAAAAGCTAATTGAACAGGTTATAGGTCAGGAACATGCAGTAGAAGTAGTAAGAAAAGCAGCCAACCAGCGAAGGCATGTGATGATGCTGGGTACTCCAGGCACGGGTAAATCGATGCTTGCAAAAGCAATGGCTGAATTGCTTCCGAAAGAAGAATTGCAGGATGTACTGGTGTACAACAATCCTGACGACCCGAATAACCCCAAGATACGCATCGTTCCAGCAGGTAAAGGTAAGGAGATAACCGATGCCCACAAGCTCGAGGCACAAAAAAGAATGCAGGCACGGAACATGTTCATCATGCTCCTTGTCCTGGGTATAGTGGGATATTCATTTTTTATAAGAGAGTACCTCCTGGGAATAATAGCAGCCGTATTGATTGCCATAATGATGCGCCAGTTCATGCCTAAGGAAATGGCTTTAATACCGAAACTCCTTGTTTCAAATACCGGCAAGGAGACAGCGTCTTATATCGATGCAACAGGGGCGCATGCCGGAGCGCTTCTTGGCGATGTCCGCCACGACCCCTTCCAGTCAGGAGGGCTTGAAACACCTGCCCATGACCGCGTTGAGAGCGGGGCGATACATAAAGCTCATAAAGGAGTGCTGTTTATCGACGAGATCAATACACTCAGGATCGAATCGCAGCAGAATCTTCTGACTGCACTGCAGGAAAAGGAATTCGCAATTACAGGACAGTCTGAGCGTTCAAGCGGGGCTATGGTAAAAACAGACCCCGTGCCCTGCGATTTTATCATGGTTGCTGCGGGAAACCTTGATGCTATCAAGGGCATGCATCCGGCTCTTCGCTCGCGTATCAAAGGATACGGGTATGAAGTGTATATGAGTGACACCATTCCAGATACCCCTGAAAACAGGCAGAAGCTTGTCCGCTTTGTTGCCCAGGAAGTGGTGAGGGACGGCAAGATACCGCATTTTGACCGCGGCGCGGTTGAAGAAATTATCCGTGAGGCAAGGCGCAGAGCAGGCAGAAAGGGACATCTCACACTTAAGCTCAGGGACCTCGGTGGTCTTGTGCGCGTGGCGGGTGACATAGCGCACGGGGAAAATGCACCGCTTACCACTGCCCAGCATGTATTAAAAGCCAAGAGCATTGCAAGATCGGTTGAACAGCAGCTCGCCAACCAGTATCTTGAGCGCAGGAAGGATTACAAGCTTTATGTGAAGGAAGGTGCGCAGATAGGCAGGGTCAACGGTCTTGCAGTGATGGGGGAGGATTCTGGCATTGTGCTTCCCATAATAGCAGAGGTCACACCCACGCAGTCCATGTCCGAGGGGCATATCATAGCCACAGGCATGCTGAAAAATATTGCAAAGGAAGCCGTGCAGAACGTGTCAGCGCTTATTAAAAAGACCACAGGCAAGGATATATCAGGCATGGACGTGCACATCCAGTTCGTAGGAACGTATGAAGGCGTGGAAGGGGACTCTGCCAGTATCTCTATCGCTACTGCCGTTCTCTCCGCAATCCAAAGCATTCCTGTTGACCAGAGCGTTGCAATGACCGGCTCGCTTTCGGTAAGGGGCGATGTGCTGCCCGTTGGAGGCGTCACATACAAGATTGAAGCCGCCGCAAGGGCTGGTATAAAGACCGTGATAATTCCAAAATCAAATCTTGGGGATGTGTTGATCGAGGATGAATTCAAGGACATTATCAAGATAATCCCGGTGACTGATATCGAAGAGGTGCTGGAGTACAGTCTTGTTGGAAGAGAGAAGGAAGGGCTTATCGCCACGCTGAAAAAACTCGCCTCCAGAACTAAATTCAATATACCCCTGCCCGAACCCACGCCTGTAACTATTCTGTGAGCAATGCATGGATTATTATGATACCCGTATTATAAAGAGTGTAAGTACGGCTGTCATTCTGGATAACGGCGAAATTAGGGAGATTTCAAATAATTTTTCAAGCGGCGCAGCCGTAAGAGTTCTGAGCTCTGGCTCGTGGGGATTCGTATCGCAGGACAATCCTGAAAATCTGGATGGTGCGCTTCACTCTGCAGAAAGGCTTGCAGAGGCTGCACGAAACAGGTGCCCACGAAGTCCTATTAAACTCGCCCCGATAGAAAAGCCGGGTTTGCAGAATCTTCCCAGGGTGAGGGAGAATCCTTTGGATATTCCTGTTGATGATAAAGTAAAATTGCTTGCAGACATCGAAAAAAATGCCCGCATGGAGGGGATAAAAAGCACGAATGCTGTTTATTCAGAATCTTTTATAAATGTCAGGTATTCAAGTTCAGAGGGGCTTGATTGCGAATATACCCTGAACAGGATTGGTTTTTCCATAAGTGCAATTGCGCACGACGAGGGCACTTATCAGATTGGAAGGGAGAGCAGGTTCGGTGTGTCTGGTTTTGAGTTTTTTAAAAAGCATGATGCATTTGCGCTTGCGAGAAAAGCAGCTTCTACTGCACTTCAATTGCTCTCGGCAAAGGCGCCAAAGGCTGGGACATATCCTGTGATACTTGACCAGGAGCTGGCCGGGGTCTTCATTCATGAAGCCGTGGGGCATGCGGTGGAAGCTGACCATGTGATTGAGGGAAATTCCATCCTTGCAGGTAAAATAGGCGAGGAGATAGCGTCGCCCCTTATCACGGTATATGATGACCCGTCGCTTCATGAGTTCGGTTACTACCCTTTTGATGATGAAGGTGCTGAATCAAAGAGGACGACCGTAATACAGGACGGGGTTCTGAAGGCGTTTCTCCATTCAAGGGAGACGGCAGGTTTGTTAGGTGGAACGAGCAGGAATTCCCGCGCCCAGGGATATACCCGACCCGTGATCAGGATGAGCAATACCTTCATAGCTCCAGACGGAATGAAATTCGAGGAGATGCTGGGTGAATTAAAGAACGGCATATATCTCATAGGCTCGCGCGGGGGGCAGGTGAACCCGGGCGAGGGTGTGTTCCAGTTCAATGCCGAGCGCGGGTTCATGGTGGAGAATGGGGAGATTACCACGCCGCTGCGGGATGTTTCTCTATCCGGGAATACGCTTGAAATCCTGAATAACGTGGCTGCGGTGGGGAACGACCTTGAGATGAACTCTGGAAGGTGCGGGAAAGCAGGGCAACTGGTGCCTGTGAGCGATGGCGCGCCGCATGTGATGGTGAGGAAGGCAATGGTGGGAGGGGCGGGGTGAGATTGAGGGAATAAATTTAACCCAAAAGTTTTATGTCTTACAAACAAGATATATCTTACTATGCATGCAACAATCGATATGGTTACTATCTCGTCTAAAGGGCAGATAGTGATACCAAAAAAAATAATGAAAATGCTCGGGCTGAAAGAACAGGATAAGCTACTCGTTTTCAGTGTGGGAGAAAACATACTTTTTAAGAAAGTTAAACCCGAGATTTACGAGAAAAGTGTAAGGGATATACTGATGCCACTGCGAGAAAAAGCAGAAACCAGAGGTCTCACGGATGAAGACGTGGAAAAAGAGCTAAAAGCCCACAGAGCGCAAAAAAGGTAATAATGCTGAATTTTGTATTCGATACAAACGTACTGGTTTCAGCTTTAATATCGACTATGGGCAATCCTGCCTTATTGCTGGATAAGGCTGGAAAAAATTATACGCTTTTCATTTCAAAGGACATACTTACTGAATTAGAGGCTGTAATTTCAAGAGATAAATTTGGATTTAAAGAAGAGGAAGTAAATACAATCATCGAAGCAATTATATCCTTCTCTGAGGTCATAAATCCTGAAATTAAATTGGACGTTATAAAATCAGATCCTGATGATAACAAAATACTGGAATGCGCAGTCGCATGCGGCGCATCTTATATTGTTTCAGGAGACAGGCATCTTCTCGAGTTAAAAAAATATGGCAAAATTAAAATCATTACACCGAAAGTAGCCCTTGGTCTTATAAGATAAACTAAAAATGCCCCAATTTACTGAAAAATCAATTGGTGAAGATAATTTTGTAGAAAAACTTCAAGAGCAGGGCAACTGGTGCCTGTGAGTGACGGGGCGCCGCATGTGATGGTGAGGAAGGCTGTGGTGGGGGGAGCGGATAAAATCCTATCTTAAGTTTTAAATAGATGCTACTCCAATGAAGATTGATCAAATGGCTAGCGCAGCAACAACTGGAAAACATCAAGCAGGCTGGATTACAATATCAACAGACGAATACGAATCAATGAAGGACACTATAGATGTTCTATCTGATATTGATATAATGGAACAGCTTGACGAAGGCAAGAAAAAAGGTGTTAAAGTTAGGGACTTTGAAGAGTTAGCTAAAGAACTTGGGATTTAGAACTCGTCTTTGTGTTTTATAGCTTCGATCGTGACGGTTTGTTCGTTATAATCAATCGTATATAGTATTCTAAATTTATTCTCAAAATATAACTCCCAAGTTCCATGAAGCACTCCCCTTAGAGGTTTGCCGTGCAGGTCAGGATGCTCCTGTAATTTTCGGATTTTGATGGCGAAGCGTCTCTGAATCTCCTTGTTGTATTTTCGGAGCTTTTTTTCTGCGGGTTCTCTGATTTTAATCGTGAAGGTCATATTTAGTACACTCTATGTTTGGTTTTATACCAGATTGGTTACTACAGCATAGAAGTACATTTCAAGGGTTATAATAGTTTTTCAAACCATATTTGAATACAACATAATTGATTGTGTTACCACATTATTTGCCAATTATTTACCAATTGATTGGTAAATGATGACAACTAAAGCCCTGCGATGATCATTCGGAGCTTATTCAAATATATTTATAAAATTAAATTTTTTATTAAATAGGGTTCTGATAAGACCAATACTCTTTTCATTTTTAAAGAATTTATTATGGTAATAACCTGGTTGTTTTTTTAACTCATTAATGCACTCTGCAAATTCATTTTTAATGGTAAGATAATCATTCCGTATTTGCTCATTCTTACTATCAATTTTAGAAATTATTTTCAATAGATCATCTTTATTACCATTTATATCAATTTTTTTATCATCAAAATTTTTATTTTGTAGGAAATCTCTAAAAATGTTCAATATGAAATATTCGCTATGCAGTAGAAAATCATAATTATAAATCTCAATCCTCTCACTCACTGATATAACTTCAGCCTCTGCTTCTCTATATTTCTTTTTGTATTCATTTTTTTCCATTTCAATGTAATTTAATAATTTCCAAGACATTAAAATTTTTTCGGCAAGCGTGTCGTCTTTTTTATTAAAAATCTCATCATAAAACCCACCGTCTTTCATGAAAATTCTTCCTTTCTCACTTTTTGCTTGGGCAGGTTTGTTTAAATACATTGCTAAGAATGATTGCGCAGCGCTCTCATTACTAATTACCTTATTTTTGTAGTTGTCCCCCAACAGTTTTCTTTTTGCTTCAAGCGTCGGGTATAATGAATCAAATTCTCCCCTTTTTCTTTCATAGAAGTATTGGTAAGAATCTATTATTTTTTGTATTTTAAGTTGGATTTCATCATTGGAGCATAAATCTCTCAATCTTATTGCATTTTGTGAGTTTGTATATAATGTAACGCTTTCTATAAAATTCCTGTCATCAGTTTCTATCGCCTTGATTAGAACCTCTACGTTGTCCTTTAACTGCCCATTCTTATACGCTTCATGCAATGCATAAGTTGTTTGCGCCCCATTTATTATTTGAGCATAATCAAGATTAATCACTTTTCCTGATGTGGTTTCACTTATTTTCTTACAGACTATTGTAATACCATTATTAAAATACCAAAAAGAAGTACTTGTTTCATCATCAATAGCCGTCTCCAAAATTTGTCTATTGATGCTTTTTGACCTGACTCCTAAGGAATATCTTACATTTTGTTGGAATATTCTTTCTCTATAATCGTTATATATTTTAGCGAGCTCCTTGCCTTTACATGTGAAGACTCTTGATTTATTGGGCGTATCTTTGAAAAGAAGATTGGTTAATACCTCAAAAGAAATTCTTTCGGGTGCTGAAGCTCTTATATTTAAATATTTGTTTACATAAAAATCAAATAACGCGTCAAAATCGTAAAAAATAACGTTAATCTCTCTAAATTCTTGGTTGAAACTCGTTATGAATTTATCGTCAATTGGTTTCTTTTTTAAAGTTACAAATAAAATTTCAGTTTTATAATTGCCAGTTTTATCCAATTCGTGATACTCGTCAACTAAGTTTTCTAATTCAGGAGTTATTTTTCCTTTGTAATCGCCTTTTATAAGAAACCTAATACCATCTAAGGTAGATTTTACATCAATCTCTGAAAAATTATTTTTTGTATTATCAAAGGTTTCTACGGTTTTTGCTTGGATAAAGAGCAACTTGTAATTTATTTGGTCAGTCAAAACAGAGTCGACTCCCTCAGCATGTTTATCATTTATGATTCGTTCAGCTATTTCAGTTGGATCGTGAGTTAAAAAATTCTCTCCAAACCACATAATTAGTGCATCGTGGATTGTATCTAATTCATATCTCTTTTTAATATTTTCAAGTAATCCTTTTAACCTATCAAAAAAATCCTTTTCATCCATATTTTAGCCAGCGTCTCATTTCATTTCAACTAATTCTTTATTTATACTATATTTGGTTAAATATTTTATGATTCCATATTCAGATAGCTTATTATCAACTTTTCGTATGTACTTTTTTGTTCTCTTCCAAAAACCCCCTCTTCATCCTCATCGACACCCACCGCTTCGGTTCCTTCACAAGCTCGTACCTCTTTTTAACATCTTCAAACTTATTCTTGGCAACTTCCCAGAAGCCGTCATCCACAATGACCTTCCCCTCCACAAGCGCATCCAGAGCGATAGGATTTCTTTGCTCAATCATTTTAAGGAACTCGTTCCTTGTATATCCCTTAACCTCAATAGGCGTGTCTGTGAGCGAGTAAAGAAACTCAAGCCTTTCAAGAGGATTCTCTGGAAGCTTATCAGAAATCACGAGAAAATCGATATCGCTCCACACATTATAGTCTCCCCTTGCCATTGAGCCGTAAAGCACACCTGTGAATTTACCAAGCTTGGAAGATACAGCCTTTGAATATTCCATCAAAATATCAAAAACCTGCTCCATATTCTTTCCCTTTGTTTTTGGAATTAAAAGCCTTTCCACAAATCGCCACCATAACCTTATATATCCCTTTCAAAAAAGGTAATAGGAGGGATTATCATTAATTCAAGCGCCGACCGCTACAAGTACATGTCCATAAGGCAGTTGCAGGACATTACAGAAGAACTGAAGAAAGAAGCAAAGCACGACCCTGCGCGTGATAAAGAGTATCATGTGGCTTACAAAGCCCTGCAGGACAAAATAAGGGAAAGGGACAAGAATAGACCAAAGTGCATCCCCCAGCGCTTCGAACACGAGCTTGATGTAGCAGAAGAGTTCTAACACGATCTAAACACGACCTTCTTGAAGTATCATAATGCCTCCGGATTCCATCGACCCCGAGATTGTCAGGCTTTTCCCGTCTGTTAAAAGCGGCGCAGTCGAGCGCGGACTGTGGAGGATTCCTCTCTTCTTCGACAAAAGTTTCAAAAAAAATAGAGGCTGCATCCGCCTGCGCCGCTATATCGTTCACATGGCAGAGATGGGCGAAACAAAAGAGGCGATGATGGATAAAACCGATGAAATATACAAGGAGTTCTTAGCACTTATTGATAAATATCCCGTAGATGAGAAGACCCTCGAAAAAAGAAAGCATCAACTGGATAAATACATGATGGAATTCGTAGAAGAAGTAGCCGGGCTTATAGCAGAAGGGGATTCCACGCGTATGTATTGATAACATCGAAGATGAGGAAATTATTGTGATACCAAAAGAAAAAATCAAGAACTTATTTTTAATATTCCTTATAATATTTGCAGTAATTTTATTATTCGCTTTTGTGGACTTTTTGCTCCATTCCCTGAGCGAGACATACGCCGTGCCTCCAAGATATTTCCCGAACAAGATAATTTATGGAACAATTTATGGATTTTTTATCTTTTTACTTGTCAGGAAACAGAATCCTTTCATGAAATCCTTCCTTTTTTCCCTTATAGTTGATGTTTCGTTACAAACCCGGTATTTCCTTGAAGGGTACCCTTTTAATTTTGTTTTCTTATTTTTAATACTCCACTTTATGATTCTATTCCCTGTTTCCTGGATATTTTTTAAACTAATAAAGGATAAGAATCTTGACTCATTTTAGCCAGCAGCTCATCGTCCTTCAAAAAACTGCACTTCGTCAGCCTCGACCACGGTTGCTTCCCCCAGCGCACTGCATTCCGCTCGCCTGACCCTTGCATGTCCTTTTATCTCAAGCTGGAGGCGCGCCATCTGCACCTCTGCCTCCTCGTAAAACATCTCTGTTCTTTGAATTACCCTGTGCATTGAAATCTGTTTTTCACGTATCTTTGCAATAATGCCCGTGGTGCCGGGTCTTACATCTCCCAGGCTTGTTGATGTAAGAAAGATTACATCCCCAACATCGGTTTCAAGCGCAGAGAGAAAATTATGGGGGCTTCTGATCTCGATGGTCTTAATCTTCTCAAGCTCTAGTTCCTTTAAGGCCTGAGGTGCAATTCCGCTCAACACTACATGGCGCATAAAATCACCCGTACATCGGGAATTCTTTTTTGGGGAGCGATTGCGTTTCTGTGGTCCTGACCTGCTCCGCAAGTTTGGAAAGTTCAAGTTCGATCTGCTCAGCCTGACTTGACAATTTAGTGGTATCTATGGATAAGCCGAATATGTTATTGAGAACATTTATTACCTCGACTGCAGCTTTCGGATCAGGATTGGGTCCGGGCGTCTCGCCCAGCAGGCTTACAGCTGGCATGCCGCGGAGATAACACTCTGTCATGATACTGCCCGAAATGCCTGAAATAGTCCCCACCTGGAATATTTCGGTTTTATCCTTAATCTTTTCCAGCAACTCCTGGCTTGTTGCACCCCCAAAGACACGGCGCTCTCCTGTCGTTGTCGCTATCCCTGCAATTGAAACAATATTCTTGGCGTTGATGGACTGCATCCAGTCTGCCAGCACCTTGCTGATATCGTACGATGCAGTGGGATGTATGGGTATATCTGAAATTACTATAACAACCTCCTTATCCGGCGCCTCATAGATGCGCACTGGCAGATATACCATACCATTAAAAAGCACTGCAAGCGGCGGGAAGTACCTCGAATCGATAGAACCCCTGTATATCATTCCCAATTCCTCAATGATGTGCTGGCACGTTATGTTCCCCACAAGACCGATGCCAGGAAACCCTACAATAACCAATGGATTCTTTGATTTCAGAGGTTTATTTATGATTTTCACGAAATGTTCTTCTAATTCCGCTGCCATATTTCCACCAGATTGTTAATTAGGGCAAAAGTAAATAAAAGCATCGATATAAGAATCGAGGAAAAATCTTATCCCAATACAGTGATATATGTTCAGGAGATGGAGACGAGCGAGATAATCCAGATTTTTGCCGAGTCTGGATTCCAGATTGATCCTCAGGCGCTTGATCTGATTAAGACAGGCCCGCCTGAGTTAATAAACCGTGTTTTAAAATCAATCGATGACTCGGTGATGGTTGTGGGAATAGAGCATATAAAACCTCTTGCCCAGAACTTAACACTTAAAGCCAGGGTTTTTCCCGGCCAGATGCAGCATACTAAAGAGCCGCAAAAGGCAGTTCCAGAAAACAAAATTCAAAGTCCAGTTACCGTATTAAAAGACATAACAAACCAATCCACATGCATCGGGGAATACACCGAGTTTGTGCAGTATTTCAAAGATCGCTACGATTCGCTTGCTGAGATGCTCCGGAAAAGAATAAGCGCAAGACCGATTGAGAGCATAAAGAAAAGAAATCTGGATACACGAGAGCCTCTTTCCATAATAGGCATGGTGCTGGATATAAGGGCAACCGCCAATGGGCACAAACTCATCGAGGTAGAGGATAAAACAGGAACGATGCCTGTTTTAATCCACAAAGAAAAAGATAAAGAGCTCTTCGACTCTGCAAGGAAGGTTCTTCTGGATGAGGTAATAGGGATTACTGGCACACTTTCTCCTGACGGTAATCTTATGTTTGCCAATAGAATAACCTGGCCAGATATTCCCAATGTACAGAAAAACACCCTGAACGGAAGAAAAGCTGCAGGAAAAGCGGTATTTATTTCTGATATACATGTGGGGAGCAAGACTTTTCTTGAGGATGCCTGGCTTAAGTTTTCAGAATGGCTCGGGGATGAGATCAATTACCTTGTTATTGCGGGTGATGTGGTTGACGGCATTGGTGTGTTCCCCAACCAGGACAAGGAACTTGCGATTTCTGATATCTACGAGCAGTATGAAAAAGCCGCGGAGTACATAAACGCAGTGCCAAAACATATTAAAATTATAATCTCGCCAGGAAACCATGATGCAGTGAGGCAGGCTGAACCCCAGCCGCGCTTTCCAGAGAGAATAACCAGGATGTTCAGGAGCGATATTACCTTTGTGGGAAACCCTGCCATGGTGGATATCGGAGCCAAGGTCTTGATCTACCACGGCAGGTCGATGGATGACATTATTACAAGCATACCTGGATTTTCTTATGCAGACCCTGTAAAACCCATGGTTGAAATGCTGAAACTTCGCCACCTTTCACCCATATATGGAGGCCGCGTATCCATCGCGCCCGAACAAAAGGATCATTTCGTGATCGACCAGATACCTGATATATTGCACTGCGGGCATGTGCACACAGTGGGCGTATCGCGCTACAAGGATGTGCTGACCGTTAACAGTGGCACATGGCAGAGCCAGACGGAATTCCAGAAAAGAATGAACCTCATGCCCAACCCGGCTAAAGCTACACTTGTTGACCTCGCAAGTATGGAATACAGAATTGTGGAGTTTGATTATGCTGGATAATACCTACATCCACATATCAGGGATTGGCTCTACAATAGAACAGAGGATATGGAGATGCGGCATAAGAAACTGGGAAGAGCTGCTCGAAAACCACAGTATGATAAAAATGGTTAAAAACAGGAAGCGCCTATTGCTGTCGGGGGTTGTGGAGTCGATTGAACGGTTAGCCAGCGGGAGCCACATTTATTTCGCAAAGCGGCTCGCACCCAGCCACCAGTGGAGGGCGTATCGGCATTTCAGGGATAAAACAGCCTATGTCGATATTGAGACCACAGGGCTGTCACCCAGCTACTCCAAAATAACAGTTATCGGCATATACAACGGAAAAGAGACGAAAACATACATCCGGGGCATCAATCTTCAGGAAGCGCCTGCAGAGCTGGCAAAGTACAAACAGCTTGTAACCTTCAATGGCGCGAGGTTTGACCTGCCCTTCATCGAGCATGAATTCCCGGGATTTTTCAATCACCTTCATATAGACCTTATGTACCCTCTGAAAAAACTTGGCTTTTGCGGGGGTCTTAAAAATATCGAGCGCTCACTTGGATTGGAGAGGAGCGAGGAAACGGCAGGAATAACAGGTCTTGATGCTGTGAGATTATGGAAGAGGCATGAGCGCGGAAATGATGAAGCGCTGGAAGTACTGATCAAGTACAACAGGGAGGATGTGGAAAATCTCGAGAAGCTCATCGGGATGACGTACCCGAAGATGATAGAACGGGAGATGAAAGGCTACCATTGAAGGATATATGCAATATAAATAAATTTAAAAAATATTTTTCCTTCTTAAAATTACCAAATATGCAATGGATAACCCTGTTAAAGCAAATATCGTTTCAAATGAAGGGATTGGGGATGCAGGTTTAATTTCTCCAGACAACGAATTAGCTTTGTCAAGTTCTATGAGCGCACCCTTCAAAGAAATTACTGCATCAGAATATTTATTATTATCGGCGTATGATTTTGCTTGAGCCATTAAGTTAGATGCATTATCTAAACTTTTCTTTGCGTTATCTAATTTTTCTTTTTCTGCAACATAAACGTCACCAGTTATTTTTGTTTTTGAATCTTCCAGCGTTTTTACTGCAACATCATAATTATTGCTGATAGAAGAATATTTATTAGCAATTTTATCAATAGCAGCGGATGCCATCTTGTTTTGTGTATCCTTTAAAATGGTAATATCTTTCTCAGTTATATCTAATGATTTCTCAGAATAAGATTTGCTCTCGCTGAGTTCTTTGTTTTCATATCTGGTGTTTGCCTGATCTAATTCTGCTTTTGCATCGACGAGTGTTGAAGAAACTGTTTCTAATTCTTTAGTAAACTCTGTGGTTTCAACACCAATATTTGAGAGTGCAGTTATTGCCTCTTTAGTTTTATCTGCTGTATCGACTACGTTATTATAAGTTGATTGTGCTGTATCTAACTTTGATTTTGTTTGTCCGCCTTCGGCGGCATAATCTTCTTTAGCTTTGTTAGCAGTTGACTTGGCATTACCAGCATTTGTAAGAGCATCATTGGCGTAAGATTCAGCTTGATTTGCACTTGTCTTTGCGTCATTCCATTTTAAGTTAGTAAAATATGAGTTAGCTTCGGTATATTTTGTATTTGCTGAATCTAATTTAGAAATAGCAGTATCTAAAAATGTCTGGGCTGAACCTACATCGGCACCAATATTTTTTGCATCATTTACTGTATTCTGCGCATCTGCTTTGGTAGTACTGGCTGAATTTATAACATTTTTAGCACTTGTTATAGCAGCCTGTGCACTATCTTTTGCAGCCTGCGCTGTTTCCTTTGCTTGAATGGCTATAGAATATACAGTATCAGCATCGGTCTTCGCTGAATCTGCATAGGGTTTAACGTCATTAGCGGTATTAGTTGCTTGGTTATAGTTTGAGGAGGAATAAAACGAATTTGCAGAGGACTGTTTACTTTGTACAGTTTGCATAGAATTAAGGGCACTGGATAACTTACTCTCTGCAAGGCTAACATCTGCACCCAGATTTTTTGCATCAGTAATCGCATTTTGAGCGTTGTTTATGCTGGTTTGTGCTGAGTTAATAGAACTCTGCGCCGAGTTTATTGCTTGATTTGCAATGTATTTTGGATTTTCAGTATAGGTTAGAGTAAAAGAAGTACTTTTATAAATTTTTGCAGGGTCACTCGTATCGTAGCAATAAGAATTAACTGTGTGTTGTGCGCTTCCTGCACCATTTCCCCAAGGTGGAGCATATACAGTTGCAGAGAAACTTACTGCCGCTCCTGATTTGACTACGTATTCGGTTGACCAAGAGCCAGAATCCACCATAACAGCGCACACACCATTATACCAAAGATTATTATTTGTAACTGAAAATGAAACAGTAGTGCTATCTCCAGTGTATATTGAAGAAGGATTTGGTATTGTGCTTAGAGTATAAGATATAGCTGCAAGCGCAGTTCCAGATAATGTTAAAATAGTTATTAGAGCCAATAATGTTTTTCTCAGAGTAATCATTTTTACCACCATCATCATTACTATGCGCATTAACTCTTATAAATCTTTCTTATCCCATTTTATTTTTCATTGTGTTAAAAAGACTTCCCAAGTCTGCATGTATTTATTAGGATAAAAAATTCCTTATCGATATAATAATAGCCTTAAAAGACGAGCGTCTTGCGTTTAATGAAATTCAAAACAAACTTAAAATTTACTCAGATACGCCATCAAGAAGGATTAAAGAATTTGATTTTGGCGTTATTGAAGCCTCAATTACAGAAGAGGAAAAAGAAAAAGAGTAAGATACAAGCTTACTGGAAAGGGAAATAAAATGGCTACCCTGCTTATTGAAGCAATAAAAGCGTTAGAGGCAGCCGAAGAATTATTATAAACATATTAAAATTACATCAACCCGTACAAAAGTTTGCCCACCATAAACAATAACACCACCGCGAACATCCTTTCGATCGTCCTGGGAGAGGTGCGCTTGAATATTCTTGAACCCGCCTGCGCACCCACAAACGCCGCCGCACCTGCATAGAGCAATAATCTCATATCCAGTTGCTGCTGCCCGAAATTCAAATGCCCGATAAATCCTGACAGGGACATAAACGTGATTATAAATGCCGAAGTCGCAACGGCATTTTTAGTTTTAAAACCGAGGACAAGGAGCAGCGGGACGATAAAAGTGCCTCCGCCTATGCCCACGAGCGAGGATATAATACCGATAAAAAGCCCTGCGCCTGCTCCAATTGCTAATTTTTTCCTGTCAATTCTTCCAGCCGAAAAGCCAAGGCTGTTAAAAAAAAGTATCCTTATGCTTGCCAGAAAAAGGATTAGCGAAAGCAAAAGAATTATGATTTTGGTGTCCATCCTGGGCGCAAGATACGAGCCTGTAAGTGCGCCGAGGACGGAAGTCAGGATTATGGGAAAAGCAACTCTTCTATCCACCAAACGCTGCTTCAGATAAGTCATGGAGGCTGAGGCTGTGGTTATGGTATTCAGCAAAAGCGCCATCGGGATAGCAGCAAGGAGAGGAACGCCAAGCCAGAAAAAAAGTGGGGTATAGATAATCGCTCCTCCAAGCCCGAGCATCGAGAAAAGAGCGGAAACCAGGAATGCGATGAATGTTATGGGCAATAACTCCATAGCTGCATCTTAATACATAGAAGGATTAATAATGCTATGGAGAAACATTTAAGGATAAGCGCTCCATTATAGTTCGTAGGGATACAAATGAATAAGAAGAACAGGTTGTTGTTGGGAGTTTCCATTATTGCTGTATTATTAGGATATCTGGTGCTTTCATCAGGAGTGGCAACGAACCAGTACGAGGTCGGTGAAGCGGCTGCAGCCCAGGATACACTGACCGGGAAGATCATTATAGTCAATGGAAGCATGGTGCCGGGTACAGACCATTGGGATGCTCTCAACCGAACGCTCGCCTTTAAACTGACCGATGGCAAGGCAACAATAGATGTAGTTTATACAGGCGAGAAGCCCAACCTTCCGCCAGAGGCTACAAACATCCAGGCAGTGGTGACAGGGCAGTTCAACAACAATGTGTTCGAAGCCTTCAGGATGCTGACAAAATGCCCCTCCAAATACGAAAGTGGAGATTCGGTATATGCGACAGCGACTGCCACTTCCGGTACGCAGGGTAAATGATATTTCCTCAAACCGAACGAAACCGAAGAATTTATAAATCAAAAGATTAACTTTAATCGGATAGGTTTGAGGAACCAAAAAAAAGATTTTGTGGATAGGATAGGAATCTCGGTTCCTCTGACCATACATTGGATTGGCTATTTAAATCTATTTTCCAAGATTATACCCAAATTTATACCTATTTTGGGCAATACAGGTGCGGCATGAAAAAGGTAGCATTGAAACGCGAACTTGGACTCCTTGAGGTTACGCTCTCAGGCGTGGGGATTATTCTCGGGGCGGGTATATACGCCCTTATAGGAAAGGCGGCTGGGCTCGCCGGGAACTCTATCTGGCTCTCATTTGCCCTCTCGGCTCTCGTAGCCGTTTTTACAGGATTGAGTTATGCAGAACTCTCTTCCATGTTCCCAAGAGCGAGCGCCGAGTATGAATATACTTCAAATGCTTTTGGGAAAAGGCTGGCGTTCATTATCGGCTGGTTGATTATCCTGAGCGCCGTAATCGGCGCATCAACTGTAGCCCTGGGTTTCGGGGGTTATTTCAAAGCGCTTTCCGGAGTGCCTATCATAACTTCCGCCCTCCTTCTTATAATCGCCCTCTCCATCCTACTTTTCCGGGGAATAAAAGAGTCTGTATGGTTTGCGATAATATCCACCCTCATAGAAAGCGCAGGTCTTATTCTGATAATTTTCATCGGGCTTCCCTATCTTGGAAAAGTGGATTATTTTGAGATGCCGCAGGGTTTGACGGGAGTTTTCCAGGCTTCCGCGCTTGTATTTTTTGCATATACCGGGTTTGAAAGTATTGTAAAGCTCTCGGAAGAGACCAAAAACCCTGAAAAAACAATTCCGAAAGGATTGATGCTGGCGATCTTAATCAGTATTGTCCTTTACATTTCAGTAGCAATCTCCGCAGTCAGTGTAACAGGATGGGAAAAACTTGCGGCATCGGATGCCCCCTTTGCAGACCTTGCATTCAGCGCTTTTGGAGGCGATGCGTTCATTCTATTAGCCGTCATAGCTCTTTTTGCAACTGCAAATACTGTTCTTATGATGCTGCTTGGTGCATCGAGGATAATCTATGGCATGGCGGATTCTTTCACTCTTCCGGGTATCCTCGGAAGTGTGCATATTACGAGAAGAACACCATGGGTTGCCATATTCGCTGCGATGCTGCTGTCAATGCTTTTCGTTTTTGCCGGTGATATCGCTTTTGTGGCTAATGTGGATAACTTCACGCTTTTTGTGACCTTTTTTGTGATAAATGGTGCCCTGATACTGTTAAGATACAGGGAACCGCAAATGAGAAGGTCTTTTAAAGTCCCTCTTGCGATAGGAAAATTCCCGGTACTGCCGTTATTCGGTATTGTATTTTGCGTGTTTATGCTTTTTCAGCTTGAGTGGAAGGTTCTGCTTGTGGGCGCGGTGCTTGTGGTTATTGGCCTGGTTTTATCTTTTGTGGATATGGATAAAAAAAACCGCAGATGATTAGATAAATCCATCGCAAAGCAGAGAATAATGTCTTTGCGAACTTTGCGTCTCTGCGGTGTGCGCCCAAACCCATGCCGCTATAAATTTACATTAAGTCAACACCGCCAACAAATGCATGCAAAAGCAAAAATAGGAATAAACAAATATCTTCTCCAGCGGAGAAACCTGAATGGACAAGATGACACCTGCGATGCGCCAGTACTATGAGGCAAAAGAAAAGCACAGCGACGCACTGATCTTCTTCAGGATGGGCGATTTCTACGAGTCATTCGGAGATGATGCAAAAATAATCGCAAAGGAGCTTGATATAACGCTCACTTCAAGAGGCAGGGATAAGGAGGGCGGTGATATGCCTCTTGCGGGAATTCCCTACCATGCAGTGGATTCGTACCTTCCCCGTCTCATAAAAAAGGGCTACAAAGTGGCTATCTGCGAGCAGCTGGAAGACCCAAAAAGCGCTAAAGGCGTTGTTAAAAGGGGCGTTGTAAGGGTTATCACTCCCGGGACAGTTATCGATTCGTCCATGGTTCAGGATCAATCCAATAATTACCTCATGTCGGTTTCGGGGGAAGGCCTGGAGTTCGGATCATCATTCCTGGATGTGAGCACTGGCGAATTCCTGACCACGCAGTTTACAGACAATCATTCGTACGACAGGATAATAAGCGAAGCAGCGCGGATGAAACCTGTCGAGTGCATACTTCCACCTTCTCTTTTTGAAAACAAAAAACTCACAGAACGCCTGAAAAACATCGGTATTGCGCTCAATAAATTCGACGCTGTTGCGTTTGACCAGAAGACTGCACGAGATACCCTGCTAAAACATTTTGGTGTCCTAACGCTTGAAGGCATGGGATGTGAAAAACTCGGATTTGCCATCCTGGCATCAGGCGCCGCACTTGAATATGCGAAAACTACCCAGATGAGGGATTTAAAACACATCCAGACGATGACGACGTATTTCGAGAGCGAGTTCATGGTGCTTGATTCAATCACACTCAGAAACCTTGAGATAGTACAGGGCATCAGAGGCGAGGCAGCGGGTTCTCTTTTATCGATTATTGACCGGACAAAGACCCCTATGGGCGGGCGTTTGATCAGGAAATGGCTGCTTGCACCCTTAATCTCTGTTAATAAAATAGCAGAAAGGCTTGATGCTGTGGATGAGATTGTGAAAAAGACATTGCTGCGTTATGACCTGCGGCAGCAGTTCTCCGGCATCCGGGACATCGAGCGCCTTATCGGGCGCATCGTGTACGGCAATTCAAATGCAAGAGACCTTATTGCCCTGAAATTATCCCTGGCTGCGATACCTGAAATAGCAAAATCCCTTAAAGAAAGCGAGATTAAGTCAGGGCTTTTATCAGGAATGATGGCGAAGCTGGGAGATTATACCGATATTTCTGCACTACTCTCGCGCGCCCTCGTGGAAGACCCGCCTGTAAGCGTTCGCGAAGGCGGGATGATTAAAGAGGGTTATAACGAAAAGCTGGATGAGCTCAAGAAACTGGCACTTCACGGCAAGGACTGGATAGCACAGATGCAGCAGAAGGAAAGGGAGCGCACGGGCATAAAATCCCTGAAGATTGGTTATAATTCTGTTTTCGGATATTACATAGAGGTCACAAAGGCAAACATTTCGCAGGTACCTGCGGATTATATAAGAAAGCAGACAACAACGAACGGGGAGCGCTTCTACACTCCAGAGCTTAAGGAAAAAGAAGTGATGATTCTTTCTGCGGATGAAAAAAGGATGGCGCTTGAATTCGAACTCTTCACAGAAATTAACTCACTCATTGCAGCCAGATCAAAGGAATTACAAACCACTGCCCAGGCTATGGCAGAACTTGACGTGATTGTTAACCTTGCTGAGATTGCTGTAAACAACAGGTATGTAAGACCTGAAATAAATGATAGCTGCAATATCCTCATTCGAGACGGAAGGCATCCGGTCGTTGAGCATTCTATCCCGGGAGGTTTTGTTCCCAACGATACACACATGGACTGCCAGGAGCACCAGTTCCTGCTTCTGACAGGTCCTAACATGGCGGGAAAATCAACCTACATGAGACAGACCGCTTTGATAATTATAATGGCGCAGATGGGGGGTTTCGTGCCGGCTTCCTACACCTCAGTTGGAATCGTGGACAGGATATTCACACGCGTAGGGGCTTTTGACGACCTTGCAAGCGGACAGAGCACGTTCATGATAGAAATGGTTGAACTGGCGAACATCCTGAACAATGCAACCCCGAAGAGCCTTGTGCTGCTGGATGAAATCGGAAGGGGCACGAGCACATACGACGGGTACAGCATCGCCAAGGCTGTTGTCGAGTTCATCCACAACAAAGACCGCGTGGGTGTGAGGTCGCTTTTTGCCACGCATTATCATCAGCTTACGGCTCTTGAAGGGACTCTGAAGCGCATGAAGAATTATCATATCGCTGTGAAAGAAGAAGGAAATGATCTTGTTTTCCTTCGCAAAATCATTCCGGGCGCCACGGATAAGAGCTACGGCATCCACGTTGCAAGGCTCGCTGGCGTGCCTCTGAAGGTGACGCAGAGGGCGAAGGAGATATTGAAGGAGGTGGAAAACGGCAGCGCTATCAGGGGAATGGGGAGCGCAAGATATACGCAGCTTGTGCTTTTCGAGCCGGAAGCCCAGAAGGATTCGCCGCTGATCGAGGAGTTAAAAAAGCTCAATGTGGATGCAATGACGCCGCTTGAGGCGCTGAATGCCCTGGCGGAGTTGAGGAGGAAAGCGGGTGATAATAAATGAAAACAGTAGAAAAAATTACCATTGATGGCAGTATAATTAAGAAAGTGAACTTAGCTATTGAAGCTGAACTGGCATATGAAGCTCAAACCCATGGTAAGCGAAAACTTGGCATTACTGGAGAAGTTGGTGAGATATTAGTTTGCGGCCGTCTTGGGCTTCAACTAGTGCTGGATTCTCGTTCTGAAGGATATGATGCTATCGACAAAGACGGTTTAAAAGTACAAATCAAAACCCGTCGAAGTGAATCTCAAGAATTACCTCGAAACAGTGGTCGTACTGGTCGTTTTTCTAAACATCCATTTGATTATGCACTTCTTGTCTTACTCGATCCAGCTTACCAACTCCACGAGGTCTGGCGCGCTGATTATGCTAAATTGAATCCAAAAATAGAAAAGCAAGAACGGCGTGACCTATCGATTTCATATTTCAAACGTGTTGGAAGAAAGATTTACCCTTTGCAGTGAGTCATTGTAGCACTTTTCTTTTTCTGCTTATATTTCAAATCAGCCTTATAGCCCACTTCTTATTCAGTTTCTCATGTAATTTCCCATCTGTTGTCAATAGAGGCACTTTTTCCATCTCCGAAGCAGCCACGAAAAGCGAATCATAAATAGTAATCTTCTCAGAAACAGCGATTTTAAAAGCATCATCCAGCAGTTCCTTTGAAGCGAGAACATCACATGCGCCAGTAATAAAATCAGAACTGTTCTTAAGAGCCTTCAGCATGAGTTCCGTCGACTCCTTGAAAATCGCAACCCTCTTCCATGCAACATTCGCAACTTCAATATATGCAAGGTCAAGAGTTATCAGGCTATGAGTCTCTGCCGCCCTCTCAGCCCTCTCGGATGCTGCTTCCTTGAAGAATATCGCCGCAATAACACCCGAATCCAGTATTACTTTATCACGCTCTTGCCCTGGCATCCCTATCCTCTCTTATCAAAATGGAAGCACTCGTTTCAGCTTTCATCTCTTTCCTTAGCGCCTTTGCCTTAGCAAGCAATCTCTCTTTTCTCTTATTTTGGACAAATTCTTCCAGCAAGCACCGTATCTCTTCCTGCCAATTTATCTCTGCCATCTCCTGCATTATCTTGCGCAATTCCGCAGGTATTCTAATACTGTAAACAGTTTTTGTGGACATAACATGTTTACATTATGATGCATGCACATATAAACATTGCTGAATACTAACCTCCTTACCCACTTTGCGCCCTTCGCGCCTCTGCAGTGAATTCTCCAGTGAATTCAGCCCTTCTTTACTTCCTTCGGCGGTATGATCGACCTTGCCACATTATAAACAAAGATGTAAATACCCAGAAGCGAAATCGCCCCGAACAGAATAGTCCCGAGCCTGTAGTCGCTGCCTGCGTACCTGTACGGCATGGTGAAAGCAAGCCCCACAATGCCGATGTTCTGGAGCCAGAACTGTACCTCCGCAAGGCGGGGGCTGTACAAGTCTGTACCTGCAAACACCGGCAGCAGGTGGTAGCCCACGCCGAATATCATCATGGAGACGAAGCCAATCAAAAGCACGTGTGCATGCGCGGGCGTAAGCGGCATTGAATTAAGCACCATAACAAATCCCAATGTGCTCCCTATGAGCAGGTAAATCAGGCTTGCCCATGCAAACTTAAGGGGAATTTCCATACATCCTCATCTGCGGTTCCTTTTTTATGCCAGCCCGGCAGCCTTGTTCAGCTCATCAAGCAACTGGTTCATGTCCACCCTGTGCATCCTGCAGAAAAACTCCAGAGTCTCGGAAGGCAGCCTGCCCACATATTTTGGCATGCCGTGCTTGATGAACACATCCCTTGTCGCCGGGTACTTTGTTATTACTTCGTTCAGTTTATTGTCCCTGGTTATTTTCTCTGACATAATCCTCACAGTCATCTTATTTTATCTGTATATAGGTTCTTCCAAACGTATTAATAACCACTGATATATATACAATCGTGATAAAGATGACCTCAGATGAACTGATAAGGGCAGCATTGGAATCGGATGAAGCATTCATCAAAGCCTTTTCAAGGATACTTAAAGAAGAACTGCACATTAGCGCAGCAGAATTCAGCGAAAGCTCGCACATACCTGCAAGCACCATCTATAAGTTGCTCTCAGGTCACCGCGAGCCCAATATCAAAACACTCAGGCAGATAGTCTATGTCCTTCGTAAAATGGAGGGAACCGAAAAAACCGAGTTCATTGCTGTGATAGCAGCCCGCCCTGTGCTTGACTATATCACGGAGAAAAAACTGAAAGTAAAGGGTAAGCTTCTGACCATCAGGGAATACTCAGCCACCTCGATGGAAGAGGCAATCATCGCGGCAATCAGGGCTGAAAGGGACGGCGCCAAAGCAGTGGTGTGTGCCCCGATAGTGAGCACTACAATTGAAAAGGTGCTGCGCATCCCTGTTGCTACGATTATGCCAAAGAACAGCCTTATCGAGGCAATCGAACTTGCAGCGAAGAAAATGGGCTGATTTTATAACAAAATCACAAATTATATTACTTCATCTTCTAATTCCAGTATCCAATGAAAAACCTTTGAAAAAGGTTTTTCAAACGCCGGGGTATGCGAAGCATACCCCCAACACTACGCAAGCTGGAGTATCGGCTTATGGACACAGAGAAATCAAGGAAACTGTTCGAGGAAGCAAAAAAAGTCCTTCCGGGAGGCGTGAGCAGCCCGGTCCGAGCCATAAAACCTTATCCATTTTATGCGAAGCGCGCAAACGGCTCAAAAATAACAGATATTGACGGCAACGAGTACATCGATTATGTCATGGGTTATGGTCCCCTGCTGCTCGGGCACAACCACCCTGCAATCAAGGAAGCGGTAATCAGACAGCTATCGGATGGCTGGCTTTACGGCACACCAACCGAACTTGAGGTAATGCTCGCAAAAGAGATAATCAAACTCTACGCCAGCATAGACATGGTGCGATTTGTCTCCACAGGAACAGAAGCCACCATGGGGGCGCTTCGGGCGGCAAGAGGTTTCACAGGGAAGAACAAGTTCATCAAGATAGAAGGAGGGTTCCACGGCGCACACGATGCAGCACTGGTGAAAGCAGGTTCTGGAGCCACTACGCTCGGCACGCCAGACTCGGCGGGAGTACCGTCGGACTTCACGAAAAACACGTTGCAGGTACCGTATAACGATATTGAAGCAATGACCGAAGCGATAGAATCTTATAAAGAGGACGTTGCAGCGGTTATCATCGAACCTGTACTTGGGAATATCGGTCCCATCCTCCCCAAGAAAGGATACCTCGATGATGTCCGCGCTGTTACGAAAGAAAACGACGTGGTGCTGATTTTCGATGAGGTGATTACAGGTTTCCGTCTTGCCATGGGCGGGGCGCAGGAGTATTACGAAGTTACACCCGACATGACCACGCTTGGCAAGGTATTAGGCGGCGGCTTTCACATCGGCGTCATCGGAGGAAAGCGCGAGATCATGGAGAACATCTCACCGGCAGGAAAGGTTTATCAGGCAGGCACATTCAACGGCAGCCCGGTCTCAATGGCAGCAGGGCTTGCGGTCATCAACACGCTGAAGAAAGAAAAGCTGCACGAAAAAGTGAATAAAGCAGGCGACTCATTGCGAAGCGCACTTTCGGACGTCATCAGCGACCTCGGGCTGGATTACAGCGTGAGCGGCACAGGCAGCATGTTCAAGGTATTCTTCGGGGATATGCCTTATAATTACCAGGATGCGTTAAAATGCGACAAAGAGAAGTTCAATGTATTCTTCGGGAAAATGCTTTCAGAGGGCATATTTCTCCCGCCATCGCAATACGAAACCAACTTTCTGTCGCTGGCTCATTCAAAGGATGACATAGATAAAACAATCGAGGCTTATCAAAGGAACCTGAAATGAGCTCTGCGCGACTCTGGATAGGGACAAGGGGAAGCAAACTTGCCCTTACCCAGGCAAACCTTGTAAAAGACTTACTTTCAAAAAACGGCGTGAAAACCGAACTCAACATCATCAAGACAAGCGGGGATACCTTCACAGACAGACCGCTCTACCAGGTGCTCGGCATGGGAATGGGTGTCGGGGCTTTCGTGCGCGAGATTGATGAAAGGATGCAGGCTGGGGAGATTGATATAGGTGTTCACAGCATGAAGGACGTCCCGACCGAGCGACCCCCTGAACTTACAATCGCCGCCGTGATGAAACGCGATTCTCCTTATGATTTGCTTCTCACGCGCGACGAGACAAGATTAAAAGACCTGACAAAAGGGGCAGTTATAGGAACCACAAGTCTTCGGCGGTGTGCGCAGCTTTTGAGATTCAGGAACGACCTGGACATAAAAGACCTGCGAGGGAACATCGATACGCGTCTTCGGAAGCTCAAAGAGGGGCAGTACGACGGGATTCTCCTTGCCGAAGCCGGACTTGAGCGTATGAAATGGGACATAAAAGGTGAGCGCTTGAATCCAGATGATTTCGTGCCCTCGGCAAACCAGGGTACAATAGTTATTGTTACTAAAAAGAATTCCTATGCCGAGCAGGCGGTAAAAATACTGGACGATGAAAAAACAAGAATAGAGACAGGAATTGAACGCATTATCATCGCAATCCTTGGAGGAGGCTGCCTAGTGCCAGTCGGGGCTTTTGCGCAAACGCAGGGGAACAGGATACATGTGCGCGCGGAGGTGCTATCGGTGGATGGAAAACGCTGCGTTAAAATAGATGAATTTATAAACCCTGCCGAATATGAGCAGGAAGCAGCACGCATCGGGAACGAGCTGAAACAAAAAGGCGGAGGCGAGCTCGTTGACGAGGCAGTGAAAATATTCTCGGCAAAAAGAAGAAATCATGGTTAATTTGAAAATCCAACCGAAAGGCAAAGTCTATCTTGTGGGCTCAGGTCCTGGCGACCCCGAACTATTGACAATAAAAGCCAGGCGCCTTATAGAGAGCGCAGATGTTATCCTTTACGACCAGCTTCCAGGAGAGGCGATTCTCAGCATGCTGCCGGAGCAGACAGAAAAAATAGATGTGGGGAAGTACGCAGGGAATCACAAGCTTTCCCAGTGGCAGATCAATGAATTGCTTGTCAAGCGTGCAAAGGAAGGGAAAATCGTGGTGCGCCTCAAGGGCGGAGACCCTTATCTTTTCGGGCGCGGTGGAGAGGAAGCCCAGGCACTTGCAGGGGAAGGCATCGAAGTGGAGATTGTACCGGGAATCACTTCAGCCATTGCAGTTCCTGCTTATGCAGGAATCCCGATCACGCATCGCGACTACGCTTCCATGGTGACCTTTATCACGGGGCATGAGGACCCTACTAAAGAGGATACTGCTCTTGACTGGGAACTTCTTGCGCGGTTTCCCGGCACGCTTGTTATCCTGATGGGTGCGAGCATGCTTGAGCGGAATGTAAAGGAGTTAATAAATCATGGAAAATCCATCGACACTCCAGTGGCTGTTATCGAGAGAGGCACGCGTCCTGACCAGCGGGTCACTATCGGGACACTGGCGGATATAGTCGGGCTGTGCAAACAGCGCAAAGTCAAAGCCCCGGCGATTACAGTTATAGGCGACGTGGTAAAACTCCACTGGGAATTGTCAAGGGATTAAAAAGATAATAATGAAAGTAATAGCTATAATGCGACCTGCAGGCTATCTTGCCGAGTCGGTTAAACTTGCAAATTCCATGGGGTTCGATGCGATTACTGCGCCCATGATTGATGTTGTAGACAAGACCGATGCCAATTTTAAGGGGTTCGTGGAGCGCGTCATGGAAGGGGAGGTGGATTATGTGATATTCACAAGTGCAAATGGTGTTGAGTTCACGTTATTAAAGCTAAATGAGCCTGAGTTGTTTATTGAGCAGCTGAATAAATGCAGGGTGGTTGCAATTGGTCCGAAGACGAAAAACGCCCTTTTGAAAATGGGAATAAATGTGAGTATTGTGCCAGAATCCTACAGTTCGCAGGGGCTGGTGGAAGGCATTAGCGAGATAACCGGAGCTGTTATCGAGATAGCACGGAGCAGCCACGGGTCGCCCGAGCTGGTAGAAGGACTCAAGAAAAAAGGGGCTTTTGTGCATGAAACGCAGGTGTACCATCTAATAAATCCGAGGGATGAAAGGCATGCTGCGCTTGTAAATCGGGCGCTTGCAGGGGAAGTGGATATATTTGCATTCACAAGCTCGATGATGGTCAGGAATTTCATGGCGCTTGCGGATGAAATGGGGGTGAAGGACGAACTGATAAGGATAATGAATGAAAAGACAGTTGCCGCTATCGGAAAGCCTACGGCTGATATTTTATCTGAATTCGGGGTCAGGGTTAAGGTTATGCCGAAGCAATATACTTTTGAGGAACTGCTTCTGGAATGCAAGAAGCATGATTGTTAGATCTTTACTATGATGGAAGCAGGCTGTTATTTTAAAAATTTTTCAAAATGTCCTGCATCATCTAAATCTTCTTAGCTTCAGAATCAGCAGAACTGAAATTAGGCTCACCAAAGCTGTTATGCCTTCAAAGGCTGGTGTTTTTGGCTGAATCTGTACCGTGATATTCACCTTGTTGGAATATCCTGTATAGGGAATGCCTTTATCGTCCTCATATGTCTCTTTTGCTGGATCTATTACAAACTGACCTGCACTTGTTGCTTTCATTGTGTACTGGAATATTCTCGATTCTGTTGTCTTTAGTGTACTATATTCCTGAGAGGTTGAGCCGCTAACAAGATTAAAGCCTTCCGGAATTGTATCAGTAATTTTTACAGATTTGACATCACTGCCTGTGTTCTCAACTCTAATTATTATAGTGGTGGTATCGTCCATAGTTATGTTGGACGGAGAGACAGATTTGTTAAGGACAAGCTTTGGAGAACTATTGATGTTATTTCCGCTATCACTTAAAGCAGTTCCCATAAGCGTCAGTACTGCAACCATACATATCGCAATGGCGCGCGCTGTTAACGAAAAATATCCATTTATCATCATAATTAAATTCGCTCATTAATTTACATACACATAAAAGTTTCTACAGCGTTTGTCAATTCTTAAGGGTCACGAAAAATAACTTATCCAATTTTATTCATAATCCCCGACAACAAATCTGCGTTCATCTGCGGTTTGATTTCCAAAATACTGCTATCTTATTTTTTGGTAAACCCTTAGGCTGATTGCGACGTCAAATTCCGGTTGATTTCTATTATTTCTCAAAAAACTATAAACGGAAGTGATTCATATGGGTAATGAAATTAAAATCGAATCTTTAAATGATAATAAATAACAAGAACTTAAGAGCAATATGAATCTTTTTGTTAAATTAAGCAGAACGTTTTTTAGGCTATTTAGTCTTCAAACATTAGCTATTTTTTTAATACTTTCTATGGGTTCATTTATGATTCTATGGAATTTTTTCCCAAGAATTGAAGATAAATTATATAGTTCAATTATTATTAGCTTTATTTTAACATATACAGTAAAATATTTTGAATATTATGACTAATATCGAACTGAATAATGGATTGCAATTTTTCGTAATGATATTATTCCTTATTGTCAGTAGCATATTATTCTTTAGACGCAAAAAGAAATTGGATTATAGTTACATTCCAATAGTTATAGTCTCATTATTAAGCGGAAGTGTATTTTATGCGGGGCTATTATGGATTCTTAGACCCTTAAATATCATAGTTGATAATAGGATTTTTGATGACCCGTCGTATTCATTTATAATTGGTTTTGTGTTGATTTTATTCACAATAATTTCTTTGAAAGAATTTATCGAAAAAGCAAATATTGAAAAAGAAAAATAATACATTTTAATTTTGAAAGCGAATCGGTTGTAACTATTTTAATTATATCATCTGCCACCGATTTTTGACAGGTTAGTTAATCAACCGTAGACTTGACAGTACCTTAAAAGCCACGATAAAGTTTAGATAGTATCATTAACAATTCCATTACTAATGCAGAAGCAAAGATTTAAAGATGATATGGATACTCTGGATATTGTAAAAAAAAGGCTTGAGATTATGTTCGGCGCCAGGGTTAGAGATGAGGATCGAATGTTGCATGCAATTGAGGTACAGGACAAATTGCGGAGCAAATCCGGAGGTTGGAAGGGTACAGTTGAGATTAGAAAGTGGCGAAACAATAGCTATAAGCAAAAAGCGCATTTAGTGTGATTAAAGAAATAAATATGCAAAAGATAATCAAAGCCGAAATTTATTTTGATGGAGAATACTACTGTGCCAGAACACTTGATATTGATGTTTTTACTCAGGGTAAAACCCTGGATGAAGCTGTGAAAAATCTAAAGGAAGCAGTAGCTTTGTATCTGGAAGATGAGGTTGATTATGGTTTGCAAGATTCATCTATCCTTGCTATGATGGAAGTGGCTGTTTGAGGCAATAGGTGAAATATAAGAATATTGCGCCTCCTCATTGTTCAGTATAACAAAGACACTTGGGGTATGGTAATTTATAAGTCATAACATTATATATTCTGAAGTGATTACCTTGATTGCCGATGAAATATGCCAAGTCCTGATGAGTAATGGAAAACCGTGTGGAAGGCGGAAATATAAAGATAATAAAAAATGTATTCTTCACCTCGAAAATAAATCAGATGAAGAAGCCAAGATATTTGAAATAGTATTCTGGGAAGAATTGAATAAGATGGAAAAGGATAATGATATCAAAGAATTAGATTTTAAAGATTTTATCTTTAATAACTCAATAAATTTTGATGGTCATTTCTTTGAAAAATCTGTAATATTCGAAGGGGCTCAATTCAATAATAAAGTCTCTTTCATTCATGCTAAATTCAATAATGACGCAGCTTTTTCTTCTGCTAAATTCGATAATGAGGTCTCCTTCTGGGGTACTCAGTTCAATAATATAGTCTATTTCCTTGATACCAAATTCAATAATGTAACGTCTTTCGTGGGGGCTCAATTCAATAATGAAGCTGATTTCCTACATGCTGAATTCAATAATAGAGCTGATTTCCTACGTGCTCAATTCAATAATAAAGTCTGTTTCGATATCGCTAAATTCAATAATGAAGCAGTTTTTCAGTCTACAAAATTCAATAATAAAGCATATTTCTCAGGAACTGAATTCAATAATATTGCATCATTTGAATTATCGGAATTTCAAGATGAGGTTTTTTTTTATTGTATAAAATTTTCTTCAAGTGGTAAAGGTATCATTTACTTAAATAATGTCAAATTTCTCGATCCAAAGCATACAATATTTCAGAATATCGACTTAAGTAATGTTTCTTTCTTAAACACAGACGTAACAGAAGTTGAATTCTTGGATGAGAAATGGGCAAGAAAAAATGGACGACTTGCAGTTGTGGATGAAACTAATATCGGAAGATATGGTTCAACAACTTATGGTGCGGTGGCTCAATTATATCGCAGGCTCAGACGGAATTATGAAATCAATTACAGATTTGCCGAAGCAGGAGAGTTTTTCATCGGTGAGATGGAGATGCGTAGGCGTGATGTTAATACAAGTGTCAAGAGTGAAAGAATAAGGAATATTGTTTTACGGTTAAAGAGGAATTTTTCTCTTTTAGGTCTCTATAAACTTCTGAGCCTTTACGGTGAAAGTTATAAACTTCCTATTATTTGGGCTTTTATTGTTATTGTTTCCTATCCAATATTAATGAACTGGTTATTCAATGTTTCTTTGCCTCAATCTGATGATTTCTTATACACATATCTAAGAACAAGTGCCTCTTCTTTTTTCCAGATGGATAGCACATATAGCGCATATATCGGAGAAAGAATACTTGGCTTTCTGATAATCGGCTTACTTTTCATTGCTTTAAAGAGGAAGTTTGAAAGGAAAAAATGATTTTCGATATTATATCCAAGTATTGCCACCTGATTGTGATGATTTCTTTCTTGAAATGCTTAAAGAAATCTAAATTCATTTTTCAGTATCGATTTTATAGTACTATATGAAACCCCAACCCCGTTTTCTCCCGATGTCCCTGCGCGAAGCAAAAGAGCTGGGAATTCAGGAATTCGATATAATCCTCGTAACAGGCGATGCCTATGTTGACCATCCCTCATTCGGCGCAGCGATAATAGGACGTGTGCTGTGGGATGCAGGCTACAGCGTGGGCGTCATAGCCCAGCCCGACTGGAAAAACGAGGATGACTTTAAGAAACTCGGAAAACCCGGATTATTCTTTGGCGTTACCTCAGGGAATGTGGATTCCATGGTGAATAATTATACTGCCAACCTGAAAATCCGAAGCGGCGATGTTTATTCACCCGGCGGGATTCCACAGCGACCTAATCGCGCAACGATAGTATATGCTGATAAACTTCATTCGATTTTTCCAGATACTCCCATAGTGCTTGGAGGCATCGAGGCAAGTCTCAGGCGGTTTGCTCATTATGATTACTGGCAGGACTCCGTGCGCCAGTCCATTCTTGCGGATGCGCCTGCCGATATGCTTGTGTTCGGGATGGGGGAGCGGCAGGTGACAGAGATTGCTGCACGTCTTTCAAAAGGCGAGGACATTAATAACATCACCGATATTCCCGGCACTGCAATCAAACTGGAAATAAGCAGGTGGCGTTCGGCATGCCACGAAGATTATGTTGAAATACCCGGATTTACAGAAGTCTCCCGGGATAAAAGACATTACGCCGAGGCGTTCAAGCTCCATTATCAGGAGCAAGACCCTGTTCGAGGAAGACCAGTGGCACAGGCGCATCCGAAAACCATAATCATCCAGAACAAGCCAGCCATGCCTTTAAATTCTAAAGAATTGGACCGTGTGTATGAACTGCCATATACAAGGATGCCTCATCCTTCTTATAAAAAACCCATACCCGCGCTTGTTCCTGTTAAGTTCTCAATCGTAAGCCACCGCGGATGCTTCGCCTCCTGTTCTTTCTGCGCCCTGACGCATCATCAGGGCAGGATTGTGCAGAGCCGAAGCATAGAATCCATGGTGCGGGAAGTAAAAAGAATGACGAAGATGCCTGATTTTAAGGGCATCGTGCAGGACGTGGGAGGACCTACAGCCAATATGTATTCCTTGCACTGCGAACGATGGGATACGCAGGGCGCATGTCCGGATAAGATATGCACACATCCATTATGCAGGAGCCTTGAAGTATCGCATCAAAAACAGGTTGAACTTCTACAACGCTTGCTCGGGATACCTGGCGTGAAAAAGGTGTTCATAGGCTCAGGAATACGTTACGACCTCGTGCTTGCTGATTCATCGGATTATCTTTTGCAGATTTGTGAGCATCATGTCAGCGGTCAGCTCAAAGTTGCACCAGAACATATAGCAAAGCATGTTACTGATATTATGCATAAGCCATCAAAGGAAGTTTTTGAGGAATTCAAAAAGAGATTCAGCGCTCTAAATAAAGAACTTGGGAAAAAACAGTATCTCCTTCCCTATTTCATGTCAGGTCATCCCGGCAGCACAGTCGAGGACATGATCGAACTTGCCGAGTTCATTCGTGATAATAACCTGTATACCGAACAGGTGCAGGATTTCACGCCCACGCCGATGACAGCCTCTACGTGCATGTATTACACAGGAATCAATCCTTTCACCATGAAAGAGGTGCATGTGGCGAAAGGCAGGGAGAAAAGGATACAGCGCGCCTTGCTACGGTATAGGGACAGCAGGAATTATGGGCTGGTGTATGAAGGGCTGAAGACGGCTGGAAGAACTGATTTGATTGGGAATGAATGGAAGTGCCTTCTAAAGAGATGACGGAGAAACCTGTATATCGAAATGCAACAACCTTAAATACCTGACAAAAGAATTTTAGAATATCATTAGAAGGAATTTTCCATGGGCAGCTCTATTGAAGCAGTTAAGCATCTCTCAAAAGACCTTGGAATAAACGAAGACGTTCTCATACGTGAAGGCATCATCGAATTTATAAAATCCAGAATCAAAGGTTGTATGAGGGATAGGCTGGAAATTATATCCAGATATAAGATATCCTCTCTGGATGAATTTGAAAAAAAAGTGCGGGAAGGCAGCATTCCTGAACATCCAGGTTGGGAAGATTTGATCATTCTTGAAAATCTTGAAAATACCATCAAGAAACTGAAAAAGGAACTCTCGCATGTTGGAAACATATCTTTTTCTTGAATCAATCGCGAGACAATTCAGAGAAGTTGTTCTGGAAACAAAAATAATTAAACTTCCCTCCGGCGAACCTGCTAAATTGAGAATCGAGCTGATTGATGGCAGCTTTGCAGATGTCTGGGTTTCGATTTCTGGAAAATATTCATATCATTGGGACAGGTCTGAAGTTGATGGAACAATATATCGTTACGATAATGCCCCTCATAAGGTCTGGGCACGTTTGACTACATTTCCGCACCATTTTCATGATAAATATGAAAAAACTGTGATTGAAAGCGACTTGCCTTCAAAGCCTGAAATGCAGATGAAAAAGTTCATGGATTTTATACGTAAAACATTGGTGCCATAATCACGTTGAAAAACCGTTTTACTTAAAGCGGGGAATGTGCAGCGCGTGGGGCACAATCACAAGATATTCTTTTGGCATTTAGGATTATTCCTGCACCTCAAACTTCTCCGTCCTCAGCTCATCATTCTCCTCAATTAATTTCTCCACTTTCTGCTGGGAGCTCTTCAGCTTATCGTTGCATTCCCTCACAAGCTTTATCCCCTTCTCGAAAAGCAGAAGGCTCTCATCAAGTGAAATCTGTCCTTTTTCAAGTTTATCCACAATATTCTCAAGCTCAGCAATTGCTTCCTCAAAACTCATTTCCATTTGCATACCTCTTTATCAGTTACACCGCATTTGATTTTTCCATCGTTCACCGTTATCGAAAGCTCATCCTCTTTTTCAACGTCTGCTACACTTCGAACGAGTGTCTTATCCGATAATTTCATTGCAATGCTATAACCCCGCAAAAGCGTACCAAGCGGGCTGACGGCATCAAGTTTGCCTGCATGTGCATTAAGCAAAGACGATTTAACCTCCAGGAGCCTCTGTACACTCTGCGCCTGCCGCTGTGTCAGCTCGTCAATAAATTGCATATAATCAGCCAATCTCTCCAGGAATAGGCGCGGCTCGACACCTTGTCTTAATTCAGAAATATGGGACATCATGTCACTGATACTACGCCTCTGGTTCTCGGTTAATCGATCGCCCAGCCGGCTTATATGATTGACAAGCTCCAGCCTGTCGGGAACCGCAATCTCCGCAGCAGCCGAAGGCGTGGGGGCTCGAACATCAGCCACAAAATCGGCAATCGTGTAGTCGGTTTCATGCCCCACAGCCGAAATAATCGGGATTCTTGAATTAAAAATCGCCCGGGCAACAGGCTCTTCATTGAAAGCCCAGAGGTCCTCTATCGAACCACCTCCCCTTCCGAGAATTATCAGATCAACCTCCGTCTTATTCAGAGCTTCAATTGAGCTGATAATGCTATGCGCCGCGTATTCGCCCTGCACCACCGTGGGGATAAAGAGTATGTCAACAGGATAGCGGCGTTTTATAACAGTCAATATGTCATGAAGAACCGCTCCTGTTTCGGATGTCGCCACGCCTATTTTCTTCGGGAATCTGGGCAGCGGTTTTTTGCGCTCGGGGGAGAACAAACCTTCCAATGCCAGTTTGTTTTTTAATAACTCGTACGCTTTATAGAGTTCTCCTATGCCGTCGGGTCGAATCGCCCTGACCTTTAACTGGTAAACCCCTTTTTGCTCATAAACATCCAGATCCCCCAGAACCAGCACCTTCATACCGTGTTCGGGTTCAAACCTCAGGTTCTTGCCGTACCATTTAAACATGACGCACTGCAATGAGCTGTTTTTGTCCTTCAGCGTAAAATAGCGGTGACCTGAGCTGTGGTTTGTGAGGTTTGAGAGCTCCCCCCTTATCCAGACATCATTAAATTGACCTGCGGTGAGAATACTCTTTACAGCAAGTGTGAACTCGCGCACGGTATAGATGCCTTTCTCTTCAAAAACCATACTTCTTGATTATATCCTGATATGTATCTGCTTTGCGGAAGCGATGTGAAAGTAATATTAATCCCCGTATTTAAATACGGGGTCTTTAGAAATAGTTATCAAGAGGCAGGATATTTTCAAGCTCTCCTTTATTGATTACCGCTTCTGAAAGCACGCTTTCCCTTACATGAATGGGCGCGCCGCAGCGCAGAGCAATTGCTATGCAGTCGCTCGGTCTTGCATCCAGTTCAAAATGCTTTCCATCCATCGAAACAGACATCCTCGCATAATAAACCCCCTCATTCAGCTCGTCTATCAGGATGCTGTCTATTCTTGAACTCACACGCTCAAGCAATGATATGAAAAGGTCATGGGTCATCGGTCTTGGCGGGATTTCACGATTTAACGCTGCATTTATGGATATTGCTTCTGATAGTCCGATGTATATGGGCATTATGCGTTTTGTATCATCTTCCAGAAGCACGAGCGGTATCGGACCTCCGGTTTTCTCAAGTAAGAATACTCCTTTTATTGTAACCTGCAGGATTGTGCCGTTCATTACAGTACTATTAATGAGTAGGGTAATAAGTTTTCCGATAGTTGGATAAAAAAACTTAATATAGGGTAAAAGAATTAAGCACGGGTGATAATATGTCTTCGGCAAGTAATATATTAAAGATGTTAGTAGGTATAGTGATTTTAATTATCGGTGTCGTATGGTACACAGGATTGTCAGGCTATCTTGGGTATTGGAGTGAGCTCCTTAGTTTATTGAAAGCAACAATCGGTCTTATCCTTCTGTTTGTAGGATTGATCGTCGCTTGGATGGGCTACGACGACTACAAGATGGACAGAGAGATGGCAAAGGAAGAGAAAAAAGAAGAGCCTAAGAAAGAATAGGTGACTCGCGAACCGAGAACCAATTTTTTCCTTTTATTTAAATTTATTTCATTATCAATAATCGGTGAGAACTTTCTGGTTTTTGTTAAATTTTTCAAGCAGCCTCCTTGCGGTTTCCCATGAGCTTCGGGCAAAATCCGGGAGCGACCCATGCCCCTGAATCCAGTTTTCAAGGAATTTGATGGTCTTTGGGTCTGATGGATAACCGCTTCCGATTTCAACGCCCACGTTTTCTTCCAATGTTTTTACAAGCGCGTCCCTTTGCACTTTGGCGAGAATGGAGGCTGCCGAAACAATGGGATATTTTTCATCGGCGTTGTGCTCAGAGGTAATTTCTATTTCTCCTGCATATTTTTTCTTGATATTCTCACCAAAACGGTATGCGATCACATCTGCAGCATCCACAAAGGCATGGTGAGGTTTTAGTTCTTCAAGGACTTTTGCATAGCATGTCACCATTATTTCATTCATGGTCATTATTTTCCGAAGCTCATCTATCTGGAAAGGGCTGACCTCAAGGATATAATATTCATCAACCACCTCCTTTATCTCGACTGCAAGAACATCCCGCCGTTTTGCAGTCAATTGTTTGGAGTCCTTTACCCCCATCTGCGAAAGAGCATCAAGTTTTTCCTCGTCGAGAAGCACACCTGCAACGCACATGGGACCAAGCACAGGACCTTTCCCTGCTTCGTCTATTCCGGAGATCATAAAAATTATTCTATAAAACTTTATCCGATGTTGTTATTTCCGTGCCGTAGATTTTTTTCATGTACTTAAGGGCGTATTCATGGGCTTCTTCTTCGATTGAGGCTGTACAGTCGCTGAGTACAATGGTATCATATCCAGAAAAATAGGCAAGAGATACATCATTCTGGACACAGATATCAGTACTGACACCTGTATAAATCAGGGTATCGATTCCCATTTTTTTTAAAATTTCCGGTAAATCGGTATTTGTAAACCCTCCGTACCATTTCTTCTCGATTACAATATCATTTTTTTCTGGTTTAAGCTCAGGTATTATCTCTGAAGCTTCTGTACCTTTCATAGCATGTTCTCCCCATAAGTCCATCTCCCTGTCGGTTGGAGAGTGGGCATCTTGTAGATAAATAATTGGAATGCCCTGTTTTCTTGCTTTTTCCAGAAGGTTTTTTATTTTAGGCACTATCTTCCGGGCGCGAACGCTGCCCAGTCTTCCTGTGACGAATTCATTTAACATATCTGCAACGATGATCGCTTTTTTCATACCAGCACCATGATTAATGTTCGCAAGCGGTTTATTTAAGGCTTTGGGAAGGCTAAAATTAGTTCTACTCAGCAGCCACAGGTTCAGCCACAGGAGTCGCAGTCGCCACTCTCGTAGGATTATCCTCAATTACTGGTCTCTCCTTCCTGTAATCTTTCAGCCTCCTGGCTATCACCTCGGCTAAAAACAATCCAAGGGCTGCAAGAAGGAAGGGCTCAGTCTGGCTTATCGGCTGGGTTACAGTCCTGACTGCCTTTGCTTTTATATCAAGGAGCAGCAGACCTTCTACTTCACTCTCTTCATAAACGCGCCCTCCGTTTGATTCTATAATTGAGGTGAGTTGATCATTGAAACCCACATCCCGGTATTCAAGCGGATAATTGACCGCTATCCCGTAGCCTGAGAGGTCGTGGAAACACTTGTCTCCCGCGCATCCTGCCTTCTCCAGATTTATGGTGGCTTCGTAAGTTGTGGGTCCAGTCCTTGAAAGGTCAAACGGCGCGCCGTCAAGTTTGACCTGCGGCAGCGTATTTGAAGTAACAACAACCTTCCCGGGAGTCCCCTCCCAGATATCCTCAGCCTGTATCACCACGCCTCCGGTGGGACGGGGGTCTCCGATTGCCCAGTTTATCATAGAGGATATGAGGCGCGAGTTCTCGCCGCTGTAAACCTCCGAAGCCCAGGGTCTGGATGGGTCGCTGTTGGACGGATTGCCATTGTCGGTTGTGAAAGCGACAACCCTTCCGAGCCCGAAACCCCATGTGGTGAGGATAGGTTTTCCGCCTGTTGTTGCGACAAGCTCATCCGAACCGAGTTTTGGCGTTATATCGTTGTATCCTGTCACAGAGGCGGTCAGGTTGAGATATTGTGTAATGAAATTGGTGGTGTCTATAGCCACGAGAGGATATTCATGGCTGATTTCAGGAGTGGTTGTTGGGGTTGGCGTGGCAGAAGCAGAAGGTTGTTCTAAAATTTGATCCACACCGGTATAACCTATTGGAGCAGCTATAATTCTACCTCCCACAGAACCGGCTAATGTCTTGTAATCTGTAATTAATTCATTTTCGTTACTGCGAACTTGAATGAATGTCATTGTAACTCCATTTTCCGCAAGTGTTTTCGCAGCATTTATTATATCGTTTAGCGTACCCCCTCCGCCTTCTTCGTTTCCCGTTATTTTACCATCAGACAACACTATTACCTCTTTTGAGCCTGTAACTTTTTTCACCTCATCATCGGCTGCTTTTAGCGCATCGATCAAATTTGTGGGATTTCCACCGCTAGGAGTGAAACTTAAAATGTCCTTTTTCATTGTATCTTTATTTGCAGCGGTCATTTGCTTGAAAGGCAGGGTCTTTACTTTTCCGCCAAACCCAATAACGCCTATATTACTATCAGGTGTCATTGCACCTGCTATATTTGCAGCAATATTGTCCTCCTGTTCAATAGCCGTATTTGTAATTTCACCAGTTACAGCATTCACATCTCCAGCAATTGTACTTCCAGAGACATCTATAACAATCATAATGTTCCTTCCACCTTTGAACTCGGCAGCCCTCGATATTATTGGCAATATTGCCTCAACAGGCGTGTTATTGTAATTTCCCTTGTCATACGAGGCATCCCCGCCCACCACCACAAGACCCCCGCCGCTCCCGACGTATTTTCTCAAAGAATCTGCGTTCAACTGCGCCGTGCCCTTATTGTCAATAATCACAGCCTTGTAAGCTGCAAGGTCATCAGGCACTTCGCCTGAGGTTGTACCCTGGTACAGGCTGCTTGCGACTGTATAAAGCGGCGAAGTGGTATCATCCGTCACCGCAAGCACCTGCGGCTTCGGAACCACGAACACCGACCTGTAGAAGACATTGTTGAGCGGGTTCCAGTCCTCGCTGCCCGGCGTTATGGTGGCGGTTACCTTGTGCGTTCCAAGTGAAGTGAAGGTATAAGAAACCGGAATGACCTGGGTGCGCTCTGTTTGTGTGATTGTATCGCTTTTCACAGGCGTCCCGTCTATCTGGACATCGAGCCTGTAAGACGTCTCATTTCCCGCCTGCCTCACCACGATATTAAAAGTGTTCTCATTTCCGATTATAAGGTTCTTGGCGCTTTGTATCTCCACGCTGGCATCGTTATGTATGGGCGCCTGCCTCACAGCAAACACATTTGTTCCTGTATTGTTGACAAAGGTGATGGCATCGGACAGGTCTTTGCCGTAATTGTTGTTCCCGTCGCTCACAAGCACGATGTTGTTGTTCCCTTCAGCATCCTGGATAACCTCATCCCCTATAGGAGATTTAATCCCTGCAAACTGCTTGTATGTGGTTGGGGTTTTTGATTTTATGGCTTCGAAGAGCTTCTGCCCGGTGTCCTTATTGAATAAATCCATGCTCATTGTCTGGTCGTCGACCAGTGTAATCCTCGGCGCCTGATCCGTTATTGTGCTTGTGCCAAGCGTAAAAGGCGAAGCCAGCGCGATTATAAGAAGGCTCAGGATTATAATACGCGAGATCATAAGCATCCTCGGGATTCCTTTCCTGACGGCATACCATCCTGCAAGGACAACAGGGCTGATGAGCAGGAGCATCAGGGGATTCGCAAGCTGGGGGAAATCCATTACAGTTCACCCCTCCAGCGCAGGTAGTACAGTTCAAGGAAAACAAGGAACATTCCCGCGATTATTAAATAAACATCGAGGTATTCCGGCTTCCGGATGGTCTGGACATTGTAAGGTATCGCGTTTGCGCTTGTCAGGTTTGCAGCCGGGGTAAGACCCGCAGGTGCGAGGTTTGATTCTGTTTCATCGTAAAGATTTACTGCCACGTTCTTATCTGGCAGTCCATAAATCCCCACTTCATCCAGCAGCAAAAGGTCTGTGGTAACAGTATCGGTGGGTGTTTTTACGGTCTGCGTGGCAGGGAGTTTGATAAACTGCCCCGTATTTGCGTTGTATTCGCTTACATCCAGGCTTCCGCTTATCCATTCCAGCATCTGCTTCCAGAAGAGCGGATAACTCGGATGAGAATGGAAGTCGTTCCATATATTCTCATTAAGCGGGTCGTAGATATTATCACCCATCGGGTCTGCAAGCCCGGAATAAATCACCATTCCCTTCCCGAACTTCCAGTAAACCAGCATCACGGATTTATTCCCTCCTTCAACAAGCGATACTGCGCCGCGTTTCGCTTGTGCCTTGAAATGTTTCTTTATCCCTATTTTATCAATGTCTATGCCGGTGGTTATCATGCTGGGCTGGACTATATCCAGCGATGTCCCGTTCGAAAGGGAATCAAGTGTCACCGGCAAGAGATCCATGTCCTTCAGGTCGGGTGAGGCGATTATCACTGCATTCCCACCTCCGTTGACATAATCGGACAGGCTCTTTATTGCATCCGATGGTAAGGGGGAGCTTACAAATACAATCGAATAATCCGACATTGAGGGGATGCTTTTGGTATCTGTTTTTTTAACCGTGGTAAAAGGGGTAAGACCGAGAGCCACGACCGAAGGCGATTTTGCATTGTCGGTTATGTAAAGGAGGGCATGTTTTACCGAGCTTGGTATTATCACATAGGCATTGTTATCAAGAGGAAGGGCATCATCGGCGCCGAGTGAGATTTTCGTTATTCCTGGTGCCAGGCTGCTGATTGCAAAGTTCTGGCTTGACTGCCCTTTCAGGTTAAGCGTACTTGAAAGCACGTTCTGGTTATCAGTGGTAACATCAATTTTTACATCCTGTACTTGCGTGTTGAAGTTTTTAATTACAATCGTATAATCACCATTGGATTCGAACCATCCGTTCACAATGCCAATGTTATCCGTCCTTCCGCTTATTGTAACGAAATCTACGTTGATGCCGTTGGCTTGCGCAAGTGCCTTCGCAACCGAAGGGTCATCGCCGATCCAGCTCGTAAAATCAGAAAGTACAACGATCCTGCCTCCTTCTGGAAGCACCCTTCTGCCAAGTAGGATGGCACTTGACAGGTCGGTACTCGTGGCTTTTGCCTTCAATTTTTTAAGCGCATCCGATGCGCTGCTTGAAGGTGCGTCCTGCATCACCATCAAAGGCACGCTTTCAGCAAGAATAATGGTGTTCTTTGCCGAGAGGAATTTTTGCGCCTCATCAACCGCACTTTCAAACTTGGTATTGCCTGAAGCGGTTTTAGCCTGCATGCTCCCCGAAGCATCGAGGATAATCACGGTTGAACCGCCTCCTGCTTCCTCGTTCGCCATAATGAAAGGCGCAGCAACCGCAAGCGAGACAAGAATAAGCACAAGCAGCTGGATGAGGAAAAGAGGATCTTTGAGGAATTTCCTGAAGATATTGAGCCTTTTCTTCTTTTCAAGGTCAAAAAGGAACATGAGCGAGGGTATTTTCAATTTCTTTGGTCTTGGTCTTAAGAGGTAGATTATTATAAGCGGTATTATGGAAAGAAGGGCGTAGAGCCCGACCTCATTGGCGAACTGTACGGGATTGGTGTATAATACATCCAGGAGACTCATTTTCTACCTCTTTCGTACCTTCTTTACCTGTCTCTGGTTTACGACCTCGAATATGGCATCGAATACGGGTCTATCGGTGGTTATGGTATGGAAATCCGCCCCCACAGCGATGCAGGTCTCTTTTATGCCGGCGATGTGATCGCCAAGCAGCTTTTCGTATTCTGCGCGAAGGCGGGGGCTTGTATATATATCCATTTTTCTGTCTGTCTCAAGGTCGATTAGTTTTGCCTCGCCTCCGAGGTTAAGGTTTTTCTCGACAGGATCTAGCACCTGGATTAGAACAAGCTCATTGTCCCCGAGCCTGAATATCGCGCTCTTGATAGCATTGATATCAGCCATGAAATCAGAAATGATGAAAACAAGCGACCTGGACTTTATAATCGCGGCGTACTTTTCCATGCAGTAATCAAACCGCGTTTTCCCAAGAAGCGAAGTAGAATTGAGAAGGTCGATTGTCTGGGAGAGATACTTCCTTCCTCGTTTTGGTTTTGTGATATTGATTTCTTCTGCGAAGGTGGACACCCCGAACTTCTCGTTATCCTTGGTTACAAGATAGGCAAACCCCAGAGCCAGCATCGCAGCGTACTCGAACTTGTTGCGAAAATCCATGCTCTTGCTTGTATCAAGCAGTATATGCGTTGTCAGGCTCTTTTCTTCCTCGAATTCCTTGACATAGAGCTTCTCGGTGCGCCCGTACACCTTCCAGTCAATTATCTTAAAATCGTCCCCCTGTGTGTATTCACGGTAGCTCACAGGCTCCATGCCGCGGCCTTTCAGGATGGAACGCCTGCTCCCGCTGTATGCGGTGGAAACGCGCTTGCGCACCATGAACGAGAAGCGGTCAAGCTCCTTGAAAAACGAAGTATCGATCATATTAACCGTGGATTAACTCTGATAAACGCTGATACGCGATGAACAAATCTGCGTTCATCTGCGTTTATCTGCGGTTTGTTATAATTTTTAGCCTTAACAACTATTCGCATACTCTAATTCCTTGTCAAACTTTTCCAAATAATCCGTAAGCTTCTTATATTCAATGTCGTCCCTCTCAACCTTACCAATGTAATCCTCAAACGATTTACTTATTTTTTTTAACAGAATATCTGGATTAACTACCATTGCTCCTTTTAACATCTCAACTAATTTTGTGTATTTATATGAAAACTGTGCACCATTTTTAATACGTCCTTCATGGACGAGCCCGTTACGAAAATCATCGTAAAAACGTGAAGCAAGATTATATTGATTGAGTTCAGCAATATTATTTTGTGTCCACTGTGTAAATCTATCTCCCACCCTATTTGGAGATATTGAAATCATCGCCAGGCAATCAATAGTTGATACACATAATACACCTGCTGCAAACGCATAAAATTTATTCAGTTGGCACAATTTTTGTGCTGGTCCTAAATAGAACCCACAAATTCTATCTTTGAATGCATCTATCAAAGTAGACTTTTCATTACCCTTTAAAGCAATCTCAATTTGTTTAAAAGTATATTTTGGGGAAAAATGAAGTTCTCCTTTTATATCCATTAATAATCACCCTCTACCTTTCAAATAGACACGCATCTATTTCACGGTTTTCAGGATATCCGAAATCACCTGGTCTGTGGTCATGCCCTTGCGCTCTGACTCAAACGTGAGAATTACACGATGACGAAGCACAGGATAAGCCATGGCGTCGATATCTTCAGCGCTTACGTAATTCCGTCCCCTCATAAGCGCCCTGGCTTTTGCGGCTAGGATTATTCCGATTGAGGCTCGCGGTGAGGCGCCGTATTCGATATGCTCGCTCTTGGCGCGCGTTGCGAACACGATTTTGATGGCGCGGTTCTTGATATCATCTGCTATCGGGACGTCGCGCGTGAGTTTCTGGAGCTCAAGCACCTCGCTCTTTGGAACAATCTGTCTTACCGAGGGCATGATATTTTTCGTATATCTGTTAACAATCTCGCTCTCATCCTCAATCGTGGGATAGTCCATTAAAATCTTGAGAAGGAACCTGTCAAGCTGCGCTTCTGGCAATGGATAAGTACCCTCCATTTCAATAGGATTCTGGGTGGCAAGGATAAAAAATGGTTTATCCAGTGGATAAGTTTTATTGCCGATTGTTACCTGTTTTTCCTGCATTGCCTCAAGGAGCGCGCTCTGCGTTTTGGGCGACGCCCTGTTTATCTCATCTGCAAGCACGATGTTTGAAAAAACAGGTCCGGCTTCAAAACGGTACTGTTTCTTCCCACCAACATCCTCTATTATGTTTGTGCCTGTGATGTCCGAAGGCATAAGGTCGGGAGTACATTGTATCCTGTTGAATTTCAGGTCAAGTGCTTTTGATATGGTGCTTATGGTAAGGGTTTTTGCAAGCCCGGGGTTACTCTCAACAAGCGCATGGCTGTTGCAGAGAATAGCTATCAATATATGTTCAATCGCCTCATGCTGACCTACAATTACCTTCCCGATCTCATCAAGAAGATCTTTGAAAACGCCTTTTGAGCCTTTAAATGTCTCATCACTCATGTTTTACCTCTTTCATATCTTACTCCGTTCAACCGCATAATCCTGGATTAATTTCTTCTCAGCTTCTGTTTTTTGCATCAGGATGCCGTATCCTCCATCTGAAACATTGGAACCCAGAACATCCACAGGGTACGTTCCCGACCTTATAAACTGGTTCTGTTGCTGGCTTGCGGCACTCGGCACAAAACCTGTGCTAATGCCTGAAATAAGGGAAAGGTCTATATTCTTGCCCTGGAGGGATGCAATCTTGGGCTTGCCGATGATGTCTCCGCTGCCCTGGGTTCCTATATTCTGGATGTTTTGAATGGGGCCCACGGCCGTAATCGTTTCGTTCACTCCTCCTGTGCTGCCAGTTATGGTTTTGGATATATTGGTATAAGTATTAGTCAAAGTTTCCGGTGAGAATCTGCAGTCCTGACAAAATGGAATAACAGCTGCGGTAGATACAAATATGATCACTATTCCAATTCTAGTTACTACAATACTCGTTGCTATAAGTCTTGAAGATGAAACAACAGTCAGTCCACTCAAAACAAGGCTTTTTAATGCTTCAACAATAACATTGGTTTCATTTCTGTTATCGTAAGCGGTTCTGAGTTTTTCATTGAGTTCAGGATACTTCTTTTCAATCAATAAATTAACATTTATTTTATGATCGTTCCTGTGCAGCAAGAAAGCGCCGATTACGGCAATAATAAATGCCAAAACCGGGGGCGTGATTTCAATAATAGAACTCGGTATAAATGATAATGAAGAAGAATGCCCTAAGAAAAAGTCAACTGAAAAGATAATAAAAATTGCATAGAAAATGCTAAAAACAGAGATCAAGTCCAGAATAAAGAGAAACTGCCTGCGTCTAAAATAATCTGACTGGATTTTTAAGAGCTTGTCCATGAATTCGTCCATTCAGCCACCTTCTACGCTTTATTGGTATTGATTATATTAAGTCTTGGGGATAAGACTTCACTATGCGAAAAGTTTTCTATCCTCAATCATATTTCTTCCAATCCAATCAAGAGGTGGTTGCTGACATTTGCGAAGGATAGATATACGAGGTCAGCAATTATTAGCTCCCTGTGTGCCCAGATAGCTCAGCCTGGGAGAGCGCTGCGCTGAAGACGCAGATGTCCCCGGTTCAAGTCCGGGTCTGGGCATGGTTCTTTTTGATTCACTTTGATGCAGCAAGAGAACTTCTGACAGGAATGCCATTTGCCCAGTATGACCCCGTATCTCCGGATGGCAAAATATCATACGTGTATGTTCCCTCGTAAGGAATACGCCTGGCAATTACCACGATATGATCATCCATAATATCGCCTTCTTTGATGCTGCCAAGAACTCTGCCATCCGCTAACGGATGCCCGGGTGACGCAAAAAGTCCGCGCCCATCGTCAAGCGCAAGATAAACCAACTGAAAATCTTTTGGTACTTCTGCTTTTGAAGTCCTGAGAATTATGGCAGCATGCCTGGAACCAGACTTATCGGATGTCCAGACCCCCATGCCCTCCTGCAAATCTTTAACATAGACGCTTCCGTTTGGGGTATCGATGTAGGTATTTCCTGAAAGACATATCGGACATGGCCTGTTTGATACCACTTTCTTTGAAAATTTAGCCATCGTATTCTCTATCCCTATCAGGGTAAGGGTTATGGTGCAGCCGTTGCTTGCAGCCTGTCCGATGCTCAGATTTATCGGGGTTCCTTTATTCGTTGCAATCGGATATTCTCTGAAATTTAAACCCTCTATATGGTCGGAATAAATTTTCTGAACAAGTAGAGGACCATCCCTCTCTCCTTCTGCAAGGAATACTATGGATTCGTTAGTTATGGATTTATTAAATTTTTCAAATTCGCTTATCTTTTTTTCCTGAACCAGCACAACCGTTATAGAAGATATGATGATCAGCAGTAATACAATAACCAAAAAAAGGATTTTCTTCATAATATTTTATTGGATGCATTAAATAAATATTTTTCGGTATAAAGCTCATTAGATGTTTTCAAAGGAATTCCCATAATAAAACAAACATTATTAATGCCAGTGCCACGGTGACGAACGGCATCATTTTATTCAATCTAATTCCCCGCTCCTCTTCTTGCCTGAAAAGATAAATCGATATTATGATAATAAAACCCTGTGTGATGTAATTGGTGACCATTATTGCATCGATCAGCGTCAGGTAGGGAGCAGGAGGTATTGTACCGCTCACAGCTAAATGGTGCTGGAATGAGCCGAGAACGACTGCAATGAGAAGACCAAGCCGTTCGAACAGGTCAGCCGGAGGTATGAGGAAGGCAAATAAACCTATTACCAGTAAAATCATAGCCGGCAGCACTGTTTTGAACAGGATGGAGATATATCTGGTTATAGTCATCTTATAGACAAGGCGCGTATAGGTTTCGTTAAAGGTTGGATAGAAATGGTCTGTAGTATAAATATCCCAGCCCTTGATTACCCAGCCCAGAACCTCCACACCTTTATCCAGTGAACTTTCGTTCGTGTCAGCGACATAAATCAGGTCGGAGTTATTCAGGTTTGAATTCTCTAATTCTATGGTCATTGTTTGCGTGTCCACAGGGTAATCTTTAAGATCAACCCGTTTGTTAAATGTTCCCGAAACCCCAAGCCATATATCTCCAGGAGCACTGGATATTGTTTTCTGGCTGTCAATGCGTCCATTCATAAGGTCAAATGAGGTTACTTGATCAGAGGTGTTCTTTGGTACCTCATCTGCATTCCATTTAAAGTGGATGTAGAAATCTACATCGTATGAACCTGTGGATACATCGAAACCGTGTATGTTATAGGCATAGATTGAGACGTTTATTCTGGATGGCACGGACTCTGCATAGCCTGGAGTTGATAGTAAAATCAAGGAGATCAGTATCCCCATCAATACAATGGATCTATTTAGACCGGTGAACATGAGAGTTCAGTGATACCGTGTCTTAAAATATACTTTTCGTTAATTTATTCGCAGTTATACTAACTATTAGAGACATTTCACGGGGGAAATATCAGGTAAGCGGGTCTGATAATTGAGATTTATGGAATTTGCTCACAATTTCAAAATCAAAAAATATAAATAGTCAACATGCATACGTTGACTCATGTTCCTGCCTGTAAATGATAAGCAGTTTGAGTTCTGGAGGCTAAGACGCAGCGGTCTTCCCAGCATAAACATTGCGCGCTCCTTCAATATATCCAAACAGGCAGTATCCAGGGCGCTCATCTCTATGGATGAGAAGATAGAAAAAACGCTGCTTGAGATGGCAGGGGCAAATCAGATAGAGGTAGAGAAAATGAACGCAGAGTGCGGTATCCTGTTCGGTCACTCGGCGCCGTTTAATGCCGGCGCCATTATTTTCGTATCTGCAAAGCATGGGATGCAGGTGTGGTACGAGCACGAAGGTGACTGCGGCGCTTGCGCGAGATATACGCAATGCATTGAACTGCTGTGGGATTTCGCTGATGAGATGAAAATTAAGCTTGAAAAGACAGATGACCCGACGAAGCTGGCGGATGAGCTTTTTGGGAAGCTGAGGAGTTTGGCATGACGATGAATGTAATGGAAACGGTACGAAAAATGATGGGCTGGTGCCCGAATGCAAATCCAGTGATACCTAAATATATCCGATCTGTCGATTTTGCAAACCTTTCACTGGAACCCCCTGGTAGACCAAATGTTGAAAAATTTCTATCTAAAAATGTAATGTTTTCTTCAAACACAATCTTGTTCACTCTTTGCTTTGCGATGAGCTTGAATCTGATATTGGCTTTTGCCCTAAATCTGGATTATGCAATCTTGATCCCAATTCTCGTTGGAATATATTCCTTACTTTATTTCATTGCGGCTAAAACGTTTAAGGCGCATATTTCAATTGATGAAAACGGTGTGCTTTTACGATATTTCGAGTTAAGAGACGTAATACTAAATTATAGAGACATTAAATCCATCACTATAAAAAAAGTCGTAAATCCTCCAATCGGACTAATTGCGATAGCGTTATTGATTCTTGTTGCAATGCTTGTTGCATTGCTTGCTGACTCAATAATGTCAGGAAAATGGAATTTGATTATATCAATTGCTCCACTATTCCCCTTATATTTACTAGCCAAACATAAGCAAGACAGGGCATATCATAATCTAAATACACAATTGTACATTCAGTATGAAGACAAAAACCGACGTTGGTATGAACTAACGTATTATTCAATCATAACAGACGAGACGACCGCATCTGGAATACAGGCTGCCATTGAACATTACAGGAGTGCAAATTGAAATGTTTTCTTTTGAATATGTCAGGAAAATGATGGGCTGGTGCCCACAAGAAGACTTTAATCTAATGCATGCGATGAAGGGAAATTGTGAAACGGTTTCAGTTACACCTTATAAAAATGATGATTTTTCAGAAAAGGGTACAAAGATAGTTATAGATTACAGATATTTGAGATTTGAGACAATAGCGATTATTTTATTCTCAGTTTTTTTTGGTCTCCTCATTTTAATTACAGCAGGTTTTGTTTTTCCAGAAATCGGAAATCTCGTTCCTTGGCTCCTTGTTTTGCTACTTCTTCTTGCCTCTCTAGTATTATTGTACCAAGATAGAACCCATGTCATATTTACTTCAAACGCGATAATTATTAAAAGACCGGTCCTTCACCCTATTGTTATATCGAAAGACAGTATCCTGAAAACAGAAGTTATAAAGAATATAAATCATACGATGCGTTTGATATTTCTGCCACCGATGATACTTGTGCAGGTATTTCTAATAATGGATGCTGTAAATACTGTATCCCGTTATATTGCGCAGAACGACCCCCTTGCAGTAATTATTTCATTTGTTTTGTTAGAGGTGACTACAATGATATTGTTTGTGGTTTTTTTCTATAAAGCCTATATCAGGTCCTACTACCCTGATGCGCTTAAAGTAACGGCACAGAATAACAAAGAAATCACTCTTTATGTTGATAATCCGCAGGACATGGAAAATAAGTTGGCTGGGGTTAAATGACTGCATTTATCGAAAATATCAGGAAAATGATGGGCTGGTGTCCGAACGCGGCATTAAATAAAAAAATCACCTTGCAAAAGGAGGAAGAGATTTTTGAAATGGGATCATATTCAAAACCATCGTTATTTATATCCATCCGACTGAAGAATGTCTATGCCGCTGGAATAACAAAAGTGACTATTATTTACATAACAATGGCATTGATTTTTGCAATCCTATGGTTTAGTCCATTTTTTAATTCATATTTACTTATTTTAATAATGCTTTCCGCATTGTTGCTCCAATTCACTCTTTCAAAAACAAGCGTTGAAATTACTGATAAGCGCATCAGATTAACCACAGTGCTTAACCCTCTTTTTGGAGCAACTACCCGTGCCATGTCTTCAGTGGATTCAGTAAAGGTACAAAAAAATAATGTTCCACGATTCCTTTATATTTTTTTATTTCTGATTGGGATTCTATGGCTTTTCCTGTTTTTTTTGTATTTCATCGAAGGGGCTTCTCAAGTAGATATTGCTCAAAGTCTGTTATGGACATTTTTCAGTTTTGGTGTTGGCCTTCAGTCGTATGAGGCATTCAGGTCAGTATCCAATATCCGGATCCGGTTTACTCCGTATCCTTTTGTCAATAAGATTACGATACACACTACTGAAGCAGGGCAAATAGCTGATTTGATAGAGAAGGTTAGACAAAAGAATCCAAGAGATAAAATATTGAACCGGTAAGGAAGTTGCTATGACAATAAACGTATTTAAGACTATTAAAAAAATAGAAGGCTTGTGCCCTATGTTGAGCATGAAAAACACAGTTGTGGGCAGAGGAATAGAATATGCTTACGCGCCGGCGATAAAAGGAGGTGGAGTGTTTGCAAACAAAACCACGGTCTATGAGGAAAAAGCGCCTTACAGCAATACGATAAAGCTGGTAATGGTGTCCGGCTTAGTCTCACTGGCTTTTTTGTGCTTCATAGCCGTCTTTGGAAAAGCTCCTGAACAGGCAGAATTCGTTTTACTTCTGACAGTATCAGTCTCTGCTCTGGTTACGTGGGGCTTTTTCAGCATCAAGTTCAGGATTACAAACGATGGCGTGGAGGCTGTAATGCCTCCTTTTAAATACAGCATCCCGTTTTCCGAAATCAAAGAGATGAAAACGATAGAAGACGTTCCCTGGTACGCCGGTTGGGGTCTGCGCCTGTGGGGAAGGAGACTTGCCTTTATCAGCATGCGTAAGAGCGCGGTGTTGATCGAAAAAAAGAGTGGTTTTTTCAGGAAACTTATACTGACCACCCAAAATCCTGAAGAATTTATTAAAAGGTTAGAAGAGGAAATGGGATGAATGCTTTTCAGAAATTAAGGTTATGGCTGGGCTGGTGCCCGAACGCGAGCACGATAGAAACAAGAAAATCCGTTCAGTTTGATGACATGATGGTAAATGCACCTGATAGCGGTGAGGAATTAAATCCTACTAATGCAAGATGGTGGAACAAATACCGCAACAGGATTCTATTGTACTCATTTATTTTAACGCTGTTAGCAATCAACTTTTTTACTTTAGGTGGTAAAGATAACACGGACCTTTTCTTGGCTGGCTTGATTGTGGGAGTTCTCTCCAGCATAGTAACTGGAATAGCCGAATGGCGCAGGCTCAATAAAGCTGCATCGGGAGAGTTCAAGGGGTTGCAAATTACCCGAAGAAAGAAGGTAATTAACTACCTAATAATAGGTGGATTTATAGCTGTAATTGCCTTTGTAACTGGCTTTTTGCTGGTAAAAACTGAGACACGCATCAGCGGGTATTACGCCTTTCTCTCAGGTTTATTTTTATTTGTCTGGACACAGTACCTTGAGGTGGCATACTGGGAGCGGAAAAACAGGAAGACGTTGATAGTGGAGAAAACATCTTTTTACGCAGTGGATACAGGTGGAAGCAAGTGATTCTAATTAAACAGGAATCCTGATGACAATTGCGGCGTTCACTTTTTCATCGCTTTTTAGCTACTTCATGGACGGGAAGATCAACTGGATATCATCTTTCGGAATTGCGAGCTGTTTTTTGCCTTGTTGAGGCATTACTGGTTGAGGAGTGCCTGCAAACAAGAGTCCTGCGATTGAATTGTTGGTAAATATAACCGAGAGAGTAAAGAAGCTAATGGGCTGGTGCCCGAATGCTAAGATCTTGGACAGAAAGAGGAAGTCTCATTCGATCAGCACCACTTCAACCTCTTCGCCTTTCCCGTACCCCTCAACATTCGGAGGTATAATAACAAAACCATCTGCTTTCGAAACAGAACTCAATATCCCAGCGCCAGATGTGGCAAGGGGATCAGCTTTACCGTTGCTCAACTTAACCCTGGCAAATGTTTTATACCCGATTCTCCCGGGTATTTTTTCAGACAATACTGCGCGAACAGTCCTGTCCTGCTCATCAGGTATGTGCCCGAGCTTTCGCAGTGCTGCTCTTGCAAAAAAGTAAAGCGCTACCATACCTGCGACTGGATAGCCTGGCATGCAAACCACGGGTTTGCCTTTTATCATACCCAGCGCCGTGGGCTTACCTGGACTGATGCCAACGCCATGGACAAGCAAATTTCCCGATGAGCCAATCACCTCAGGGACGTAATCCCTTTTACCCACCGATGTTCCCCCGCTGATGAGAATCATATCTGCATAGAGAGCATTCATAACAGCCTCTTTTATCTTTTCCGGGTCGTCGGTCACAATATCCAAAAGTTTTGCATTGCCTCCCCACTTCATTACATAAAGCGAAGCCATCAATCCATTGGTTTCATAGACCTCGCCTTCTTTTGTTTCCATTCCCCTCGGAACAAGTTCCTCGCCCGTGGGGATTACTGCCACGAGAGGCTTCCTGAAAACCGCTATATTTTTAATACCAAGCGAGGCGAGAACTGCAATGTCGCACGGACGAAGCCTGTGACCTTCCTTCAGAACAATCTCACCTTTCTGGATATCCTCCCCTATATCCCCCATGTTCTTGAAAGGATGGATCTGGGTAAATACCTCCACTTTCCCGCCGTGCAAAACCGTGTCTTCAATCATCACAACCGCATCCGCACCCTCAGGCATGGGCGAGCCTGTATGTACCTGCACGCAAGCACCTTTTTCAATGCGTTTCCCCAGTTTCAGAATCAGTGGCGAACCGGTGCCTGCGCCCATTGTATCCGAGGCACTGACCGCAAAACCGTCCATGGCTGCGCGGCGGTAATTGGGCACGTTAACGGCTGCAATTATATCCTCAGCAATAATCCTGCTGTCGCAATCTTCGATGGGCAAAATTTCGGTATACGAAAGAGGTTGGAAAGCATTTAAAAAAAATCCTCTTGCTTCATCTGCATTAATTCTTTTTTTAAACATCATCCACCTGACAC